>CACDMT010000001.1 GCA_902553945.1 uncultured Alphaproteobacteria bacterium
CAAATTGAAGGCCTAAAGAAACTTTTAAAAAATATGGGTACAGTAGGAATCCCAATTATGGGTTATTGTTTTAGTTTGGCAGGTGTTTGGGGTTGGGAAAGAGGTGAATTTGCAAGAGGAAAAGCTGAGTCTGTTGCCTTAATTAAAGATAGTAGAGATTTTCAAGAACCAATACCAGATGGAATGATTTGGAATATGCGATATAGAGAAGGTGATCCAAAAAAATTTGTTCCAGATACCAGTGAAGAAGAAGTCTGGCAAAGATTAGAATATTTTCTTAATCAATTATTACCTATAGCTGAAGAAAATAACGTATCACTTGCTGCACATCCAAATGATCCTCCTTTACCAGTTATGAGAAGAACAGGTAGAATTTTAAAAAATCCAAGTGAATATGATAAACTTATAAATATCAATAAAAGTAAAAATAATAAAATTGAAATGTGCCTAGGCTCTATTCAAGAAATGAAAGAGGATGGTTTAGAAGATTATTTAGATAAATTTTCTAAAGAGAACCGTATTGGCTATATTCATTTTAGAAATGTTATAGGAAAAGTTCCAAACTATATAGAAGCCTTTGTCGATGATGGTGACATAAATATGATTAATGTAATAAAAATATTAAAAAAAAATAATTATAATGGTGTTATTATTCCTGATCACACACCTGCTCTTAAATGTGCTGCTCCTTGGCATGCAGGTATGGCTTATGCTTTAGGATATATAAAAGGATTAATAAATAGCGTATAACTATTCTAATATAGGATCTTTAACAGGAAAAATTGGAATACCACCAGGAGATTGTTCAGTTGGTATCATCTCTATCAAACTGATATTTGTTTTCCATTTGGTATCTAATGCAAACAAAACTGCATTTGATATATCTTCTGGATCCAAAATTTGGAAACCTTTCATAAATTTTCTTTGAGCTATTTTATTTGAAAATATCTTATCTCCAAATTTAGTTTTTGTTCTTCCTGGGCATATTTCAGTTAATTTCACTCTAGATCCACTTAATTCGATACGTAGACTTTGAGCTATTTTATGAATAGCAGTTTTCTGACTACTATAAACTGCAGAGTCAGTTGGATATAAACCAGCAATGGATCCAATTAAAAATATATGTCCATTTCTCTTCCTAACCATTTTTGGAACTAAAATTTTTATTAAATGAAGTACAGACTCAAAATTAACTTTTGTTGATTTTAATATGTCATTTTTTGATGAATTTAACAAACCAGTTATTCCATTACCTATTCCAGCATTACTAATAAGAATATCAATATTTAGTTTAGATATTTTTGAATATAAAAGATCTATATTTGAAATATCTAAACAAATAGGAATAGCGTTAGTATCTTTACAAATCTTATTAAGTTTTTTATTATTTTTATCTAAGGCGTAAATTTTTAGTTTATGCTGTGATAATTTTTTTAAAATACTAAGACCTATCCCATTAGCTGCACCAGTAATTAATACTGTTTTATATTTTTTAATCATTAGAATTAAAAACTACTATGAAAACCACCGTCAATAGGAATAGTTGTGCCTGTTATAAAATCTGCTTCTGAAGAGCAAAGAAAACCTACTACGTTTGAGATATCTTCAACTTTACCAAAACGATCAAGTGGAGTTCTTGATAAAATTTTTTTAAACCTTTTTGGGTCTTTTTTTCTTACTCTATCAAATATTGCAGTTTTAATAAATCCAGGACAGATACAATTTACATTAATTGAATACTTTCCAAGTTCAATTGCAAGTGTTCTTGCTAGGCCAGATAAAGCTGTCTTAGATGTAGCGTATGCTGTTACATCAGGGAGGCCCATTATTGTTGTAACAGACCCTACAAGGATAATATTACCTTTCTTTCTGCGCATCATTTTTTTTGCACATTCTCTAGAAAGACTAAAAACTGAATTTAAATTTGTATCAATAACATTTTTCCATTCTTCATCTGTTGTTTCAATTGCAATTTTCCTTAAATGCATTCCTGCATTGTTAATTAATATATTAATCGGACCAATATTTTTTTCAATATTATTAGTTAATTGTGGAATAGAGTTTAAATCAGATATATCATTTTCATAAATATAGCATCTTGATTTAAGTAATTTTTTTGCCTCTAATAACTTTTCTTTTCTTCTACCCGTTAAAACTACTGTTTTTTTCATTGAATGTAGTTTTTTTGCTATAGATAATCCGATACCTGTTCCCCCTCCTGTAATAAGTGCTACATCATTTTTTTTCATTAAATGCTACTTTATTTTATAAATTCTATTTGCATTTAATTGAAAAAGTTTTTTGTTTTCATCATTGGAATATTTACTTAGTACTTCTTTGTAAGCGTTATAAATTTTATCATAACTTCCAAAAAGTTTATCAACAGGAAAGTTGCTGGCAACTATACATCTATCTATACCAAAACAATCAATAACATAGTCGAATATTTCTGCGATGCTATCATTTGTCCAATTATGATCTGTCATTGTAACACCAGAAAGTTTACAATTTACATTTTGATTTTGTGAAATTGCTTTGATTCCACTTTTCCATCTTTCAAATTCATCTTTTTCTCTTTTAATTGGTTGTCCTACATGATTTAAAATTATTGAAACATCTGGATTATTTTTAGCCACATTTGATCCGTCTAAAAGTTGATTATAAAAGCAGCCAAGGTCAAAAGATAAGTTATATTTTTTTAACAATTTAAAATTACTTAGCCATAAATCAGATTGCATATGATTAGTATCTGAAAATATATAATCTTTATCTTTATCGTGATTAAATTGATTATGTCTAATTCCTACAAATAATTCAGATGTTTCAAGATGTTTGTTTATAACATGTTCGCTATCATCCTTTGATAAATTAACATGTCCAACAATTGAATTAGGAAAATTATAATTCTTATTTATTTGATGTAACCATCTAGTTTCACCCCATGCACCAGGTTCATCACCCCATTCAGCTTCAACATGTACACTTTTTGTAATATTTTGATTTTTTATATCTTCAAAATAATCATCTATTAAATAATTTTTTGCCAACATAGTCCAATCACCAGTCCAAGGGTGACTATCTATCTGTAACCAACCATGTAAATATTTATGTTTATAGTCCCAAAGATGTTGATGGGGATCTGTTATAGGTCCTGTATACATTGGTAATATCTTACACTCTTCCAATATGCTTTCAATATATTTGTATATAAAACATTAATTTATATACAAGTTTGTTTTATTGTTTGTTGAGTATAATCTAAATTTATGAGAAAATAATTAATTATATGAGTGATTTGAAACTAAAACAAAAATGGGAAAGTCCTAATCAAACACTTCCGGTAATATTTATTGGAGCAGGCGGTATTATACGTAATGCACATATTCCAGCTTATAATAAACTCAATCTTAAGATAGAGGGTGTTTATGATATAAATAAAGAAACAGCTAGAAGTCTGGCAAAAGATTTTAATATTTCTAATGTTTATGAAGATTTAAACAAGACAGTTAATAATGAAAATGTAGTTTTTGATATAGCTGTTCCAGCAGATAAACTTTTATCAATTGTTAAAGTTTTACCTAATAACTCAAATGCTTTACTACAAAAACCTATGGGCTCTAATATCCAAGACGCTGAAGAAATTTTGAAAGTTTGTAAAGAAAAAAATATTACCGCAGCTTTAAATTTTCAATTACGTTTTAGTCCAATGATGCTTTGTTTAAGAGATGCTATTCAAAAAGGTCTTCTAGGCAATATTGTTGATATTGATTTTCATTATTCTTATTTTCTTCCCTGGCATTTGTGGCCTTTTTTGGAAGAATTAGATAGGGTAGAAATACCATATAATTCAATTCACTATTTTGATTTAATTCGTTCCATCTTTGGGATGCCAGAAGGTGTTTTTGCATATTCTAATTCTCATCCTAAATATCCTAACTTATCAGATAGTAAAACAACAGCGATACTAAAATATTCAAAAGATTTACGTTGTGCTCTTTCTTTAAATCACTGTTATCAATTTGGTAAAGAAAAACAGGATGCAACTGTTAAAATTGAAGGAACAGAGGGTGCGGTGTATATAACATTGGGATCAATGTTAAATTATCCAAATTTTGAAAAAGATAGATTTGAAATAAAAACTAAAGATGATAATTGGAAAGAAATTAAACTTATTGGTAACTGGTTTCCTGATGCATTTGAAGGAACAATGTCAAATTTACAGAGATATATTTTTAAAGATGATAATATTTTAGAAACCTCTGTTGAAGATACAATTTATACGATGAGATTAATTGATGCATTAATGAAATCACAAAATAATTTTTTTAAAATTTAATATCAATTATAAACTTGAACTTTTATTGATTTATTTTTATCACTTGCAATTTGCATTGCTTTTTTGCAATCTTCTAATTTATATTTGTGAGTTAAGATATCAGTAAATTTATATTCATTATTATTTATTTTATTTACTGCCTCATCAAATTCTTTAGAAAATCTATAGGAACCATAAAGTTTAAGTTCTTTAATCATAATTTTATTATAATTTATTTCAATTAAACCTCCTGGCATATTGCCAATTTGAACTATCTGTGATCCTCTTTTACTTAAATCAATTAAATTATTTATTGAATTTATATTTCCTGAAGACTCAAAACAAACGTCAAAAAAATTTTTATAGTCTTTTATAAAATCAGAATTTTCTTTAATGTTTATTAAATTAACGTTTCCAATTTTTTTTGCAGATTTTAAAACATTATCATTTAAATCAATTACATAAATATTTTTTTCATCTAATTTATTAATCAAAATTTTTAACAATAAAAGTCCTATTGGTCCACAACCAGAAATTAAAATTTTTTGATTATCATTATATTTTATAAAAGAAGATGCATGAAGTGCTACAGCAAAGGGTTCAGCAAACGCAGCCTGTTCAAAAGAAGTATTAATATCTAATAAATGACATTGACTTTGTTCAACAATTAATTGTTCTCTAAATGCTCCTTGAGTATGAGGAATCTTAGCAGCACTTCCAAAAAATAAAACATTTTCACATAAGTTAAATTTTTGTATTTTACAAAACTTACAATCATTGCAATAAAGTGCGGGATTTATTGCTACACGATCATTAACTTTTAAATTTTTTATTCCACTTCCTATCTCAATAATTTCACCTACAGCTTCATGCCCTAACATTAGAGGTTCTTGTATTTTTCTGCCTCCATTTTCCCCATATAAAAAATAATGAATATCTGATCCACATATGCCGCAGTTTTTCATATTAATTCTGACTTGATTAGTATTTAGTTTTTTTTGATTTTTATCAATTTCAACTGAAAAACTTAAATCTTTATTAAAGTAGTATTTTTTCATAGATATAAAATAATAAATATAAACATAATTTAACAATAATACAAAAAATAGTTAAAAATACTGGAATTTTTAAATGTGAAATAATGATTTATATGTAAATAAATATTGAAGAGAGGCAATAAGTGTATAGGATAATCATTAATTTCATTAAAATGGGGAGGTTATAATGAAAAAATTTAGAAAAATACTTTTAGGTATTGTTAGTGCAACTTTACTAATACCTTTTAGTATAGCGAATGCTTTGCCTCCACTTGCAGCTGGTTCTGACTGGTTAAGAGATTGGAGTGGTACTACATTAGTTCTTACTTCACACACTGGCCCAACAACAGATGCAGCTAAAGTAATGGCAAAGGAATTTGAGGCAATTACTGGTGCTAAAGTAGAGGTAATAGATGAGTCTTGGACTGATCTTCTTGCTAAGCACCAAGCAGACTATGCAGCAGGAAACGGCAGTTATGATGTTGTAACTTGGGCTTACTTATGGGCAGGTAATTATATTGAAGGTGGACTTGTTGATGACATGGAACCTTATATGAGTAGTGAACTTGCTGACCCTAACTATGACATGGCTGATATACCAATGGCTGTTCAAGAAGTTTATGGAAGATATAGACTTGCTAGCTCGCCAAACGCTGATGGCTTATGGGCTTTACCATATAAGTTTGATGTTTATTTGGCTATGTATAGAACTGATTTGTTTGCAGAAGCAGGATATGACTCTTGCCCTTCAACATATGAAGAACTTTATGAGGCAGCTGGAAAAATAAAAGCAAACCATCCAGATATGGATCCTTTAGCTTTTCCTATGGCAATGGGTGGAAACTTTTTATCAAGTTTCATGGCAATGAATTCAGGCTATGGTGCTGGAACACCTGACTCATGGACAGATGGCAACTTATTTCCAAAAATGCACCAACCACCTACAGTGGCTGCTGCTAAAATGATGAAAAAGTTAATGGACTATATGCCAGCTGATGCTTTAGATTATGATTTTGACAAAGCAAATACAGCATTTGCTCAAGGTAATGCCGCATTTACAGTTAACTGGAATGCTTACATGCCTTATGTTCTTGATCCAAATTCTTCAGCAGTTAGTGATAAAGTTGCTTTTTGCGCAACACCTGGAGGACCTGATGGAAGGTACTCAGCACTAGGTGGTTGGGTTCAAGGTATATCTTCTCAGTCAGAAAATAAAGATGCAGCTTTTCAGCTGATTCAGTATTTATCTGGAAAAGATAGAGGAGTTGACTATGCTATGAATGGAGGTTCAGTTGCAAGATTCTCAACTGCAAATGATCCTACAGTAGTTGCAAAATATCCATTCTATCCATTGCTGATGGATATATTGAAAGGATATACTGGTTTTGGTGTTTATAGACCTTGGCCTGAAATTGAAAAAACTATGGAGACATATTTTCATAAAGTGATGCTTGGAGAAGATCCTGAGTCTACTTTATTGAAAGGTGCTCAACAAGTTTATGTTCAAGCTCAGAGAGGTGGATATAACCCTGGAGCAACAGGGCCAAAACCTTAATTATAAATTTGGTTTCTTAGTGATAACCAAACTTAGAGAAATTTTTAATGTAAAGCGGGTAAAAAACTACCCGCTTTATATGGTTATACCTGCAGTACTAATACTGCTTTTACTTACAATATATCCATTTATTTATTTAATTTATGTAAGTTCACATATCTGGCCAATTTCACCTACACTGCCAAGAATATTTTTAGGATTTGGGCAATTTACATATTTATTCCAAGATCCAGCTTTTATAGAGTCATTACAAGTTACGGTAAACTTGATGGTTGTCGGCGTTACATTACAAATATCCCTTGGAACACTATTAGCAATTTTATTATCGACCAGAACAAAAATTACAAATTATTTTACATTACCATTTATGATACCTGTGTTTATTTCGCCAGTGGTAGTAGGTTTAATTTGGAAATTCATGTTTAATTATGATTTGGGAATATTAAATTATCTTCTTGAATATATAGGAGTGGGTTCAATTAATTGGTTGGGCACTCCAAGAAATGCTTTTTGGTCTGTTGTTATTATTGATACTTGGCAATGGACACCTTTTACAACTTTAATAATTAAAGCTGGATTAGATAGTGTAGATCAAACACCTATTGAGGCTGCTACTGTTGATGGAGCAAATAGGTTTCAAATTTTTAGACATGTTACTTTTCCATCAATAGCTCCAATTTTTACAGTGGCTCTACTTTTTAGAACATTAGATGCTTTTAAGGCTTTTGATATTATTTATATCGTTACAAGAGGCGGGCCTGGTGGAAGCACATACGTATTAGGATATAACATTTGGAAAACTGCATTTTATCAAAATCAACTTGGATTAGCTGGCGCTATGTCTGTAATAATGATCATAATAGCAACAATTCTTGCATTTATTTTAGTTAGAATCATGAAGAACTTACTGGAGAGAGAATGATAGGGAAGATCTCAAGAACTGAACTTATATTACGGGTTTCATTACTTGTAATATTTTTTCTTTTTTTTATGTTTCCTATATATTGGATGGTTGTAACTTCTTTAAAAAATACTGTTGATATTTTTGCCATTCCACCAAAATGGTTTTTTTCTATTTCTTTTGAAAATTACTGGTACATTATGAGTGATGACTCTGGTTTTTTAAAAAAAATATTAAACTCTGCAATAGCATCAACCCTTAATGCTTTATTTACATTATTATTAGCATTTCCAGCTGCATACAGTATGTCTAGATATAAAACTGGAGGTATAAATTTACTAATGTGGTTTTTAAGCATTAGAATGATTCCACCAATAGTTGGTGCAATACCATTGTTTATAATTTTTTCTAAGTTAGGTTTAGTTGATACATTTATAGCCTTGCCAATTTTATACATAATCATCAATCTTCCATTTGCTATTTGGATGATAAAATCATTTATGGATGAGATACCAAAAGAAATAGATGAAAGTGCTTATGTTGAAGGTTGCTCTACAACTGGCGTTATTTTTAAAATAATTGTACCTTTAATTAGACCAGGAATTTTTGCTACTTTAGTTTTTTGCTTTATTATGTCATGGAATGAATTTCTTATTGCTTACATTTTTACAAGAAAAGAAGCTATTACAGCACCAGTTGGTGTAGCAAGGTTTATTACAGAAAGACAAATATTGTGGGGATATATAACAGCTGGTGCAACTTTAGCTTCTATCTTACCTATGATACTTTTAATAATTTTTCAAAAGAATCTAGTTAGAGGATTAACATTGGGAGCTGTAAAATAACCTTTATTTAGTTTGTATTATTTGCTTAAATTATATTTTAATCTCTAAATATTAGTTGATCCTACTGCTATGACATTATTCAAATTAAAATAATTTTTCATATTATCTTTATTAATGCCACCAGTCGGTATGAAAAGAATTTCATTATAAATATCATCTAAAACTTTCAGTGACTTTGCTCCTCCATTTTGTTCAGCATGAAAATATTTTAAAATTTTAAAACCATACTCTAATGCTGTTAAAATTTCGGATGGAGTTGATACTCCTGGTATAAAAAAAATATTATTTTTTTTTGAAATTTCTAACATTTTTTGATTAATACCTGGTGAAACATAAAAATCAAATTTCAATTTAATTACTTCTTCAAGAACAGGCAAGGATTTTATTGAACCAATTCCGATATTGATATTTGGATTTTGCTCCTTAAGTTTAACTGCTGTTTTCAAAGCCTCATCACTTCTTAATGTTATTTCGATTAATTTATAACTTTCTGAAACAAGTCTATTAAATTTATTTGTGATTTGGCTTTCAGTACCCTTACCAATAATAGGTATAACTTTTTGCAACTTTATAGTTTGAATCAGTTTATTTGACATAATTTTTTACTTTGAAATAATCTTTGTGAATAATAGCTCCTTTAAAATTTGCAACAGTTTTTCCAAGATTATGTGCCAATTTCAAACACTCTTCAATTTTTTTATTTTTGAAATAATTAAAAAGAAAGCAAGCATTAAATGCATCTCCACATCCGGTAGTGTCTTTAACATTTTTATTTAAATAAAATTTATATTTTTCTATTTTATTCTTATTGTATATATTCACATTTCCATTACGTAATCTGAATACAATAATTTTGTTCTTAGTATTTATTGGAGTAAAATATTGAGATTTTCTTAAACCCAAATTTTTTAAATCTTCAGTTGTTATAAAAATAATATCAGATATCTGACTAAATCTAATTATAGACTGTTGTGCATTTTTTTTATTACTCCAATTTTTTATTCGAATATTAAAATCAAAATAAATTTTTATGCCACTCTTTTTTAATAAACTTAAGAGTTTATAAAATTTATTAATACTTTTTTGATTGTAAATTGATAAAGTAATGCCTGAAAAATAAATTGCTTCATATTTAGAAACTTTATTAAACAATACATTAAGATTTACTTTTTCAAATAAACTTTTAGCAGCTGAATCAGATCTCCAATAAAAGAAATTTCTTTCACCTTTGCTATTATTTTTAATAACATATAACCCTATAGTCTTATTTTGATTATAATGAATATTATCGGTCTTTACTTTTTCTTGTTTTAAAAAATTAACCATTTTCTTACTAAGAAGATCATTTCCAACAGAAGTAATGTAAGATGATTTAGCGCCCAATCTTGAAAGATAAATTGCCGAATTAGCAGTATCTCCTGCGTAACTAAGCTTAAAAGTATTTTCATTAATATTCGATAACTCAATCATACATTCACCTATCGAACAGATGCGCATTTATTTTATTTGTATAAACTAGAAATATCTATTTCGGTAATATGCCATCTACCTAAATTTGCTGTATACATAGTATTCCCGTCTTCTGAAATTGCTATATTTGTAGGATGAGCCATTGTGGTACAAATTTTATCCTCTATAAGAATTTTAGTATTGCCTTTTGTATCAGCCATATAAATTCTAGATGGCTCATAACAACTAATAAATAAATTATTTTCTTTATCAAATGCCAAACCATCTGGAACTATAGCAATATCCTCTGTAAAAATTTCTTTTTTTCCAAAAGAGCCATCATCATTAATTGGTAATCGAGAAACACATGGGTGGAATGATTCTACAACATATAAAAAAGAACCATCAGGAGATAAACACATACCATTTGCAAAATTAAATACCTCTTCAGAACATGGACCACCTTCTCCCGTTAATAAATCAAATCTATATAAACCAATACCTTTTTCATTAAATCCAAAACTATCAGAAACATAAACACAATTTCGATTTTGATCAATCACAGGATAATTTGGAATTTTAGGACCCTTTGCAAATTCTTTAAAAGATTTATTACTACTATCATACTTGTAAAGTGCAGCTTCTTTCATTTCACATGCAAAAACATTATTTTTATTATCGATTGCTATACCTAAGATAAATCCACCACTACTAGCTAAGCATTCCATTTTAGATTTATCTTTTTCAATTTTCATTATTTCTCCATTTTCTGTTCCACAATATACATTACCCTCATTGTCTAGAGCAACACCTTCAGGATGTTGTAATCTTGGATTAGAAAATATTCCATCAAAATAAACTTTTGCTTTATCTGAATCTAAAATTGGCTCCATCAATTCCTCCTTTTAGTTTAAGTTTTTAATTAACTTTTTTTCTTTTCTAATTATTTCTTCAAGTAATTTTATTCTTTCTTCTCCACTTGTAAACTCTAACTTTCTAATATTAAGTGGGTCAACTATATATCTTAATACATTTAATTGACTTGTTGTTGGCATTTTAGTTATTTTACAATCTTTTTTATATTTCACTTTGAAAGATGTATTCTGTTCAATGTCTTTTTTTGTAACTCCTTTATGAATACTAGCTACTTCTAATAAACCAGTTTTTTTATTTTTTTCAAAAATACATAAATTTGTAAATATTTTAACGTCACCTGGTTTTAAACCTGCTCTTAATCTATCTTTATCTTTGAATAAACCTCTACCAGCACTGACATAATCTACTTTTTCAACAAAACTTAATTTAGAATGTTTAGTGACATAACCAACAAAATGTTGATGAAGATTACATACATCTGCCATGCCGCCTTGACCTGGTAATCTAAGAACTCCTCCACTTTTTTTCTTAATCTCAATATTATTAACATCTCCATATTTATCAATTTGTGCCGCTCCTATAACTTCGTGAGTTATCTGACCATTTTGATAATAAATACTATATGAGTCATCACCTCCCCAATAATTTATACATGTTTCTCTATCTAAAACTTCACTAAAAGATAAAGTCATTGGTCTGAAACTCACATCATGATGTCCATATGTCATCGTTGTAAGTATTAATTTAGGAGCGTGAAGTTTTTTTGCGAGAAAATAAGAAACGTTTGCTAATGGTGATACTGCACCTGAACTGCATAAGCTATTATTATTATATTCATTTGCTAATGCAAAGGCCATTATTTCATCACTTGTTATTTTTTCTTTAGATTTTTTATTCTTGTAATTTTTAGCTAGATAGGTTTTAAAAAATTTAGAACCTAATTTGTTTGACTTAGTTACAAATTGTTTATTTTTTTTAAAACTTGTTCCAATTTTAAGTGGTGTCTTTAAAAAAGCATTTTTAAGATCTTCGTAATCAGTTATATAGTAAGGCACTGAGGAAGTTGGATACGCACCGTAAGGTACATGGGCAATTGCTTTGATAAAGTTTTTAGAAATAAGACTTCCTTTCTTTTCACGTGCTAAAATATCTCTAGATACAACTTCATCAACTGTTACAATAACTTGCTTGCTAGCACCAGCCATAATAGTGTCTAAAGCACGAGGACCTAGAATTTCTACATTTCCATCTTCATCAGCTCTACTTGCATGAAGGAGAAAATTATCAATTTTTAAAGATGGGACAATTGCAAACTGATTTTTTGAAATAGGGTCTTTAAACTTTTTACAAAATTTTGTTTTTATGGGTAAATCAGATCCCCAGGGGTATTGAAATATTTCAGAGTCTATATTTTGTTGTCCTGCACGTAATGCCTTAATTAATCCAAGAGCAGACCAATCTATAACTTCGATTTTTTTATTTTCACAAGTTTTTCTAAACAAAGGTGCAAGCCCAAAAATATCTAAGCTTGAAAAACAAATTTGAATTTTTTTAACTGCATTTTTTTGTAGAAAAAGTTCTAAAGCTAAACCTCCTGACCAGCTAATAAATTCTAAATTTTTTGGTTTATTTTTTAATAAATTATTTATCAATGCAATTGGCAATCTCGCAAAGTGATGACCTCCTATTCCTATAGAAGTATTATTTTTAATAAGACCTGATAGATGATTTAAAGATTTAAATTTAGATGAAAGTTTCATTTATAGATTGCTTACAGAAAATGAATAATCTGAATAAAGGGGTTTATCTTTAAAAAGTTTTATACTAGTTGCTACATTTCTTTTAGATATCGGATTTTCTTTATTCAAAGAAATATGCGTTGATAGTCCAAAAGCAGATGAAATTGGTTCAAAACCAACTGTTACATGATTGCTATTCCATGGATATTCTGTTCTGCCTTTATTACTAACCCACATAAGCACTGAAGAAAAATGATCAGGATTCCATGAAAAATTAAATTTGTAATTATCTTCAAAATTCTCAAAAGACATATTGCCATCAATACCACAAAGCTGAAAGAGGTCTTCAAAGTTTCCTTCAAATGGTGGTTTTGAGATATCTATGATATTTCCATTAAATCCTTCAACTTTTTCTAATGTAGAAAATTCTTTCCCTACAGCTCCTAATGTTTTATCTTTTAAAACTAATCCTGGATAGTTAAGTCCAAATTTAAAATTACCTGGATTTATTTTTATTTTTGACATTTTTTTTGGTATGCGTAGCATCGGATGCAAACCAATTGGTAATTCACAATCCTCTTTTACATGTATTTGAAGTGTGCAAAATATTTTATTAGGCTTGTCATCCTGAACTTGAATAGTTCTTACTAGAAAATTAACTAAATCGTTTTCAGGATAATGTATTTTAAATTCTAGTTTATTTGATTCTTTTTCTATTAATTCCCAATTTTTATTTGAGCTATAACCATGTGGTTCATTTACAATGTATGGTTCTTCTGAATATGATTTTTCCCATTCTTTAGTAAGTGCTTCAACAGGAGAATTAATCCCAAAAGGAACACATGGGAATTCCCCTTTAAGGTTTTGAAGTATACCTGGAAGTGAATTAAATTCTTCTGAATTATCTTCAAGCCACTCAGGCTCATGAAGGGGTTTAATTTTTTTTCCGTCAAGATTGAATATGGGAATCATTTTACATCCCAATGTATCAACTTCAACTTCTCCACCTTTCCAATTAAGTAAAATTTTTTCAGCCATCAATATTACCTATCTACAGTTATTATTTTTTCTTCTTCATATTGTTTAATTTCATCAATAGAATAACCGAATTCTTGCAATATTTCATAGCTATGCTCTCCCACTAAAGGAGCTGGCTTAGAAATTTTAGGAGGAGTTTCACTCATCTTAGCTGCTGGAGATACAGTACGAACAGTTCCATATTTTTCATGAGTATAGCTAGTAAACATTTTCATATGTTGAACTTGAGGATCATCTAATACTTCTACATGTTTATAAACAGGAGCTACCCAAGCACCTTTGTCTAATAAGGTATTAAGAAGATATTCACTTGTATACTCTATCGTTCTTTTTTCTATATGGTTAAATATTTCATCTCTTTTAGTAAATTGTATTTGAGATCCAAATGCTCCTTTAGGGCCATCATCCTTATAATTAGTAGATATAGTTTCATCTTCTAATACCTCAGCTAAAAGTTCGAGTGAGGCAATTGCGATACTTATATATTTATCTTTGGTTTTATAAACTCCAAAAGGTGCTGCAGTTCCTGGATGACCAATACCAGAGTTTGCTCTTTCAAATTCTTGGTTTAGGTTAAGCACGGCAACAAATTCTTGAAGCTCATGTTGCAAAAGAGCACTTAATAAATCAATTTGTATTTCCTGACCTTTCCCAGTTCTGTCCCTATAGTAAACTGCAGACAAAATACTAATTACCATATTATAAGATCCTAATTGATCTGCCATTCCGGCTCCTACTGTTACTGGAGGTCCATCAGCTCTTCCAGTATTATAGGTAAGTCCTGACATACCTTGTATTAAAATATCTTGCCCCGGTCTCTTCGCATATGGACCTGTTCTTCCATAGCCAGATCCATTACAATAAATTATTTTTGGATTTATTTTTTTCAAATCTTCAAATCCAAAACCAAGTTTGCTCATGACTCCCGGTCTGAAATTTTGAATTACAACATCACAATCTTTAACCATCTTATATAAAATATCTTTACCTTTAGTACTTTTCATATCTATCGCTAAAGATCTTTTATTTCTATTCCATGATAAAAATGTAGCTGCTTGTGTTCCTCCTACTTTTTTATTGAAAAAGTGCCAGCGCCTATAATCATCTCCTACTTCAGCTCTTTCAATTTTGTAAATGGTTGCTCCATAATCTCCTAAAATTTGTGTAGCAAATGGTCCAGCCAAAAGATGGCTAAAATCTAAAACCTTCAATCCACTTAATGCTGATTTATCTTCCATAAAAATTACTTACTTCGTGAACCTGCCCCAGGTTTCATTCTTGGAGTTATTGTAAGTCCTCCATCTACTCTGAAATCAGCACCGTTAGTAAAAGCACCTCCATCAGATGCAAGAAAGACAGCTGTGGCTCCTATTTCTTCTGGTTCACCAATTCTTCCAATGGGATGCATACCTAATTGCTCTTCAAATAGTTTTCCTGTTCCATCTTCTGAAACAACTTGTTTTACCATCTCAGTATTTATAGTTCCTGGAGATATAGAATTAGTTCTTATGTTATAAGGACCAAACTCTGTTGCAAGCTGTCTTGTCATAGATATTATTCCTCCCTTGGTTGCAGCATATGCTGCCCAGCCTGGAAGTGGGGTATGAGCTTGTGCAGAAGCTATATTTATTATTGAACCTCCACCTATTTTTTTAAAAATTGGTATTGAGTGTTTACACCCATAAAATACACTTGATAAATTGGAACCGATTACTGCATGCCAATCTTCGTTTGACATATCCGTAACAGGGTAACCGCCAATTGCTCTTGCCGCGTTATTTACTATAACATTAAGAGTATTAAATTTTTTTTCAGCAGTTTGGATAACATTCTTTACTTCTTCTTCTTTAGAAACATCAGCTTTAACAAATGTAACATTTGAATTGATTTTCTGTAAGTCTGCGCAAACTTGTTCACCTAGTTCTACATTCACATCTGATAATACAACATTAGCTCCAGAGTTAACGAAACTAGTTGCTATAGCTTTTCCTATTCCTGATGCTGTTCCAGTAACAACTGCAACTTTATTTTTTAAATCAGTCATATTTTTCTCCTTTATCTCTATAATGATCTATTTCGTTTTAATTCATCAAATCCTACAGCAATAATTATTATTACGCCATTAACAACTAATTGCCATTGTGTATCAATATTTAATAATCCTAATCCATTGGAAATTACTGATAAAATCAATACGCCAATTGCTGCTCCAGTTAAAGATCCAATACCACCTGCTAGACTAACACCACCTAATACTACTGCTGCAACCACTTGAAATTCAAATAAATCTCCTGCAACATGATTTGCAGATCCAATTCTTGACGCAAGAATTATTGCACTTATAGAACTAAGAAAAGAGCAAATAACAAATGCACTTAATTTTAAAAGTTTTATGTTATATCCAGCTAATCGAGCAACTTCTTGATTGCCTCCAACAGCATATAATTTTCTTCCATAACTGGTATTTCGCATTACAAATATAAATATTAATAAAATAATCAATCCTATTATAGCTGCATAAGGGATGGTTCCCATAAATTTACCATTACCAATATAAAAAAAGAAATCTGACATTAATTCATCTGGAATAGCTCTTTGACCGGTATAAAGATATACAGCACCCCTAAGGATAAATAACATACCTAGTGTTACAATTAAGGAGCTTACACCTAGATAGACAGATAAATATCCATTGATAAGACCAATAATAATTCCAAATATTAAACATAAAATTATTCCTAAAGGAACACTTCCAGTAATATTCATAATTTCTATTAGTGGCAGCGATACAAATGCTAGAAGGGATCCAATTGAAATATCTACTTCACCAGCAATTAGTAAAACTGAAAAACCAATTGCCGCAATTAGAATAATAGACAACTGACCTGAAACATTCATAATGTTACGCAAGGTAAAAAAATATTCCGAACTAAAAGAAAAAATTATAAAAACAATTAAAAAAATTATAAATAATGCTAATTCACCTTTTCTTAAATATTTTAAAATATTATTCATTTTAGTTTACTGATGCCTTAAATATTTCTTCTTGTGTAACTTTGCCTCGATAAAATTCTTTACTAATTTTACCATCAGCCATTACTAATATTCTATCACTAAGACTTAAAAGATCATTCATTTCTGAAGTCATAAGGAGTACTGACAGTCCTTGTTTAGCAAGATCATTAATTAGACTTAATACTTCTGTTTTAGCTCCTATATCAACACCACGTGTTGGTTCATCGAGGATGATTATTTTTAATTCTCTTATTAACCATCTACTAACTAAAACTTTTTGTTGGTTGCCGCCACTTAAAAGAGTTATTAATCTCTCAGAGGAAGGTGTTTTTACTGAAAATTTTTTAATATATTCATCTGCTGCCTTTTTTTCTCTTTTCCGATTGATAATAAACAAATCTTCAAATATTTTAAGACTTGGTAGGCTCATATTTTCTCTTAAATTCATGTCTTTAACAATGCCCTCGCCTTTTCTATCTTCAGTAATATAGCCAATACCATTGTTAACCATTGTTGATGTATTAAAGCTTTTATAAATATTATTATTAACTTCTATTTGTCCTTCAGTAATTTTATCATAACCAAAAACAGCTTTTGCTAGTTCAGTTCTTCCTGCGCCCATAAGTCCAAAAAAGCCTAAAATTTCACCTTCATGTAAATCAAATGAAACATTTTTAATTTTATTTTTAGAACTAATTTTTTCAACCTTCATGACTGTTTTTGCACTTAAAATATCTTTAGGTCTTTCAAATGTTGCATTTACAGTTCTACCGACCATATCCTTAATAATTAATTCTTCATTAGTTTCAGATATGAGTTTATTTGAAATATGTTGTCCATCTCTTAGCACTGTAACTTCATCAGCTATTTTAAAAATTTCATCAATTTTATGAGTTACATATAAAATTGCTATATTATTTTGCTTCAAATTTTTTATAACGGTAAATAATTTTTCAATTTCATTAGGAGTTAAAGAAGAAGTTGGTTCATCCATTATAACTACAGAAGCATTTTTAAAAACAGCTCTTGCAATTTCAACCATTTGTTGTTGAGAAATAGATAAATCTGAAATTTTAGATTTTGGATTTAAATTAAAACCGACTCTGTTAAATAATTCTTCTGTATCTTTATAAAGTTTATTCCAGTTCATTACACCTAAACTATTTGTAGGAAAATTATCTAGGAATATATTTTCAGCGACAGAAAATTCGGAGATAAGTGATATTTCTTGATAAACAACTTTAATTCCATAATTTAAACTATCATTTGGATTTCTGATATTTAACTTATTTTGATCAAATAAAATATTACCTGTATCTTTTGAGTAAGCTCCTGCTAAAATCTTTATAAGTGTTGACTTACCAGCACCATTTTCTCCCATAAGTGCGTGAACTTTTCCAGCAGAAATTTTCATACTTACATTATCTAAAGCCTGCACACCGGGAAAAGACTTGCTGACTGATTCAATATTCAATTCTTTAAAATTAATATTAACCACTATTTTTTTTCCTTACACCATCAAAATAAACAGCTAATATTAATATAAAGCCTGGTACAATAAGTTGAAATTCTTGAGGTATTCTCATTAAAATTATTCCATTATCAATAATTTTTAAAATTAGTATTCCTAAAATAGTTCCAATGATTGTTCCTTTACCTCCCATGAAACTTGTACCGCCTAAAAGAACAGCGGCAATTACTATTAGTTCAAAGCCTTTTGCTGATCCTTGTTGCCCAGTATCCATTAAAGAAGCAAGAATTACTCCAGATACTCCAACTAAAAGAGAAGTAATAACAAAACCTATAACCTTATATCTATTATTATTAATACCTGATAATTTAGCAGCATCAGGATTACTTCCAATTGAAGAGAAATATCTTCCGTATCTAGTGTAATTTAGTAAAACTACAAAGAAGGGTAAAATAAATAACATTATAACTACTGGCATTGGAATATTTAAGAAAAAACCTTGTCCAATAAAACTAAATAATGGAATCAAATGTGTATTGTATATAGCAGCCATAGAATAAACATATACGCTGCCTTGAAGTATAAGCATCATTGCTAAAGTAGCTATCAAAGAATTTACATTTAAAACTGTTCTAACTAAACCATTGATTAAGCCAATAAAAAGACAAAATCCAAAAACTGCTATTAATCCAAGAGAAATGCTTCCTGTTATATTTATAACATCCATTACAATTACAGTAACAAATGACATTAAAGCTCCAACAGACAAATCAACTTCGCCACTTGTTAAAAGAATGGTCATTCCAAATGCAACTATCATGACTGTAGAGCTTGAACGAAGTATACTATGAATATTTTGGATACTATAAAATTGCGGATTATAAAAAGACAAAAAAATACACAGCAATACTAGTAAACCAAAAAGTATTGATTCATTTGTTTGAAAATATTTCATTGCATTTGAAATTTATGTTTAAATTAAGCCTCCATAATAAGGAGGCTTAATTATTTTTAAAATTACAGATCAGAAGAGTACTTAGTACACTTTGTTTCCGTTGGAATTTTAGCTACATTTTCAAAATTAATAGCTCTTTTTTGACCAGCTTTATCAAAGTCATAGTACTTAGCAAAGTTATGAACTGTTAATGCTAAAGTTGGTGTTACTTTATGTTCTGGAACATCAACACCATTAAATAAATCAACAGCAAGATTCATTCCTGTGTAACCAACTCCTTCTGGAAACATTGCTGCTTCGACTAAGTATGGAGTTCCTTCTTTAGTCATTTCATTTAAAAATGCTAAACCCTCTGAACCTGTACCAGCAACAACAAGATCATCTTCTGGTAATCCGGCAGCTCTCCAAGCTTGAAGGCCACCTAATGCTGATCCATCGTTTATACCATAAATAACATTTATGTTTGAGTCAGCAGCTAGAGCTGCAGAAGCAACTTCTACTGAACTGTCAATCATACCAGAGCCATCTAGTTCATGAACTTTTACTGCATCAACATGTTGCGCAAGAGCTTCCATGAAGCCAAGAGATCTTAAAAGAGTTGCAGATAGTAATGGTAATCCTACATCCATTACTCTTGCTTGACTTTCACCTCTTGATACAAGGATTCTTCCAACTGCATCTCCAGCTTTATAACCAGCATCATAATCACAAATAGCAAACAAGGTTGTCATACCTTTTGCAGGGTTTCCTTCAAGAACAGTTGGCATTCCTTCTGCTTTTGCTTTTCTTAAAATTGGAACAACCCCTTCTTCATTAACTGGCGTCATGATTAAAACATCAACTCCTTTAGTCATGAAATCTTCAGCTTGTTGTGTTTGTTTATTTATATCTAAATTTGCATCCATTACTTCTAAATCAATACCTAATTCATCTGCTCTAGATTGTAATCCGAATATAACGTTTTGATACCACTCGTGAGTACCATAGTTTACAATATAACCAATCCTTTTAGGATTAGCAGAAATTGACATAGCTAAAGATAAAGTAATAATAGCTGCTAAAAACCAACTAACTATCTTCATTTAATCCTCCCTTTTAAATTTTACATCATATTATGATATTATCTGCATATGTAAACCCTATTTTTACATATAAACAAAATGTTCATATTTGAATTATTAACATATTAGTTACTTGTTTTATTAGTGTTTATATGTAACAATATTTAGAAATAATTAAGAAGTATTATTATGTTTTTAGTAACTGGTGGAACAGGATTTATTGGTAAAAGAGTTGTAGCACAATTATTACAGAAGAATATTCAAGTCATAGCTACAGATATTAATACTAAAAATGAAATGGACAGTTTTGAAAAATATTTATCTGTTAAAGGTGTTTCAATTAAAGACTTAGAGTTATTAGAATTAGATATTTCTTCCAAACAAGATTTAAATAATATTTTTAAAAATTATAAAATCTCAAACATTATTGCTTGTGGATATCAAATGAGTAATCTTATTGATAACAATCCAATTCAGGGTGCTGAGGTAAATATAGTTGGAATGACAAATTTATTCCAGGCTGTTTTAGATAACAAAATTCATAGAATGATTTTTCCAAGTAGTCAAAGTGTATACGGTACATCATCAAAATTATTTAATGATCAACCAGTATATGAGGATGATTATTGTGGGCTTCAACATCAATTATTTACATATGCAGTTATGAAATTATTAAACGAATTTATGGCTCAAAAATATGTCTCAATGCATAACGTTAGTATTGCGTGTACAAGACCCTCGGTTGTTTTTGGTTATGGAAGAAAACGCAGTTCATTAATGTGGGCTGAAGAGTTTGCTACAAATCCTGCATTAGGAAAACCCGTTCATTTACCCTTCCCTGAGTCAAACAAAGATAATTATATATATGTAGAAGATTGTGCAGAGCAATTTATTGAATTGAGTTTAAAAGAAAAATTGAATCATTTTGTTTATAACACTGGCTCAGAAACTGTTTCAGGAACTGAATTAAAACAAATAATTAATGAATTGATTCCAAATGCAGAAATAACTTTTGATGAAAATGGAAAACCAACACCTTTTATTGATGATCAAAATGATCAACGCATTCGAAAAGAATTATCATTTGTTCCAAAAAGTCTTAAAGAGGGAATAAGAGCTCACATGAACGAAGCAAGAATTGCGAATAATTTAAACCCAATATAAAAAGGAAGAGTATGTTAAAAACTACAACTGTTGGAAGCTATCCAAGAAAAGATAAACCAAAAGATACATTAAGGAAACCTACAGTTAGTGAAAAAGAAGCTCTAGATATGGTTCAGTGGGCTGTTGAAGACCAGTGTAATATTGGTCTAGATTATATTACTGATGGTGAATCATATAGAGAAAATATGTATTGGTTCTATCAATTAAGAATTGATGGAGTAGATAGTGAAAATAAAAAATATAAACAATTTACAGTTGGGGGATCTACTGAAAATGTTGATTTATCTAAAGCTCATCCTTTAGTAAAAGAAAAAGGTGGATTTGGTATAGAGTGTGCAGTTGTAAATGATGAAATAAAAAATCAGAAATGGAATTTAGCTTCAAAATGGAAGAAGGCTCAAGATACTGCTGGTGACAGAGCTGTTGTAAAACAAACAATTACTGGACCTCATATGCTATCAAGATTTTCTGTTAACGAAAGAACTGATTTATATAGAAATGATACTGAATTGGCTTATGCTTATGGTAAATGTATAAAAGACGAAATTGATCAATTACAACAATTAGGTTGTGAGAGAATTCAATTCGATGAACCTGTACTTACTGAATCTCCGGATGAATGTGTATGGGCTGCTGATGTAATTAATGATATTGTTGATACATTTCCAAATATGTATTTTAGCCTTCATATATGTGGAGGAAACGCACATAGAAAACGAGGTTATTTTGGAAAATATGATGATATGGTAGATGGTCTTAAAAAACTTAAAGTGCAAGAATTACATTTAGAACATTGTACTCTTCATTATAGTATGCTGGATGTTTTTGAAAAATATGATTTTAAAGGAAATATATCTTTTGGAGTTGTTGATCAAAGAACAGATGAACTTGAAAGTGTAGAAGAAGTTCATAAAAGAATTAAGCCTGTTATTGAAAAGTTTGGAGCTGATAGAATTATTTTATCTAGTGAATGTGGCTTTGGTCACGTTCCTCTTGAAATTACTAGAGCAAAATTATCAAGATTAGTTGAAGCTGCAAAAAAATATTAATTATGGAGTTAAAATAATTTTTGGTGAAATTGATTTTCCTTTATTAATAAAGTCAAAAATTTTTTGTCCATTTTTTAATTTTGCAAAACTTTTCCATGAGAAACTTCCTAATTTATTTTTACTTATCATAATTAAGGAATTTTTAAATTCTTGTTTAGTATATGCATAAGATCCAATTAATTGGATCTCATTTCTAGTAAGTTTTAAAAAATTTATACCATTATTTATTTCTGATAAACCAATATGTATTATTAAGCCCCCAGATTTTATTAAATTAAGTGATTGCTTTCTTGAGTCTTTTGATCCAACAGCATCGTAAATAATATCAAATTTTTGTTTTAATAATTTTTTTTGATGAGGTTGGAATATAGATGCTTTAGTATGCTTTTTAGATATTTCTAGTTTTTTAAGATTAAAATCAACTATATTTAACTTATTAATTTTTTTTGATCTTAATATTAAAGCAGTCAATAAACCAATAGAACCAGCTCCAATGATTAACAAATTTAATTTTGCTAAATTTTGATCAGTGTGTTTTTGGGATAAGTTAACAGCATGAAGAGCAACTGCTGTTGGTTCAATTAAAGTAAAATTATAAATGTTATTAGTTTTTGGAATATATGAAACATTACTTCTAGGTATAGATAATAATTCTGCAAATCCTCCATTTTTTTTTATTGGTTTGGTCATGCCAATCATAGAAAGTTTAGAACATAAATGGTCCAAATTTTTCTTACAATTTTCACATTTGCTACATGAAATTATTGGGTTTATTGCACAATATTTATTTTTTTGTAAATCAATTCCAATAACTTCGTGACCAAGAATTATAGGTGGTTTTTTTTTAACTTTATCTAAACCATTAAAAGCATGCATGTCTGAGCCACAAATTCCAGTAGCTAAAACTTTAATAAGTATTTCATTTTTTTTAAGCTTTGGTTTTGAAACTGTTTTATATGTGAGTTTTTTTGTAGAAGAAAAGACAAGCGCTTTCATAAAAATCTCTAAAAAATTGTTTTTTCAGTCTCCGCGTCAAAAAAATGTACTTTATTTGAGTCAATCTGAAAGTTAATTTTGTCTCCTACTTTTACATCCTTAGGATTATACATTCTGCTAATTATTTCTTTGTTTTTTATTGTAAAAAATAATTGAGTCTCTGTACCTAATGGCTCAGCTAAATTTATAGATTTTTGAAAACACCAGTTGCTATTAGTATAGTCACTCGTTTCTTTAGGCATAATATCCTCCGCTCTTATACCTAAATAAATTTTATTTTTATTTTCTAATGAACTTTGAATTTTTTGAGGGCATTCTAGATTAATTTCATCATCTATTTTTATAATTAATTTATTTTCTTTTCTTATTACATCGCCCTCAATAATATTCATTGGCGGACTTCCTATAAAAGTAGCAACAAATATATTTGCTGGCTTAGTAAAAACTTCAATAGGTGATCCAATTTGTTCAATATAGCCATCTTTCATAATTATTATTCTATCAGCTAACGTCATAGCTTCAACTTGATCATGGGTAACATATATGATTGTTGTTTTAAGTTTTTGATGAAGTTTTTTAATTTCAGTTCTCATTTGTGTACGAAGTTTGGCATCTAAATTTGATAAAGGTTCATCAAATAAAAAAGCGTCAGGTCGTCTAACAATAGCTCTTCCCATTGCTACTCTCTGTCTTTGACCTCCAGATAATTGAGATGGCTTTCTTTTTCTTAACTCTTCTAAACCTAGTATCTGAACTGCATCTCTTACTCTTTTTTCAATTTCTTCTTTTTCAACTTTTGCAATTTTTAAACTAAATCCTAGATTTTCCTCTACAGTCATATGAGGATAAAGTGCGTAATTTTGAAAAACCATCGATACATTTCTATCTTTAGGATCTTTTTCATTAACTAATTGATCTCTAATAAAAATCTCACCTCCACTAATTTCCTCTAATCCAGCAATCATTCTAAGTGTTGTAGATTTTCCACAACCTGAAGGCCCTACCAAAACTAAAAATTCATTATCTGAAATTGTTAAGTTCATGTTTTGAACAGCTATAACTTCACCATATTTCTTTGTTAAATTTTTTAGTTCAACTTTAGCCATATTACCCTTTCACTCCTCCAAAAGTTAGCCCAGAAACCAAATGTTTTTGAACAATAAATGTTAGTATCAACGCAGGTACGATCATGACTACAGCTATAGCACACATACCAGCCCAATTAATTGTAAATTCATCAAGATAATCCATCATTCCAATTGGTAAAGTTTTAGAATGAACAGTTCTAGTAATTATTGAAGCTAATGCGTATTCGTTCCATGAAAGTAGAAATGCAAAAATTGCTGCAGCTCCGATACCAGGCCCGGCAAGAGGTAATTCTACATTCCAAAAAGCTTGAAGTCTTGTGCATCCGTCTGTTCTGGCTACTTCAGACATTTCTTTTGGTATTTGTCTAAAAAAACCATCAGTTAACCATATTGTGAAGGGAACATTCATTGCGACATAAACCAAAATAACTCCAAAAGATGTATTGATGATACCAAGTTTGGCAAATAATATAAATAAAGGTAAACTTAGAGAAATTCCTGGTACAGCCCTGGCCAGCATTAGACCTAAAAATATTTTATTTTTACCTCTAAAGTTAAATCTTGCAAAAGCGTAACCGCCCATCATGCCTATAGTAATAGCTATTACAGTACTAACAGATGATATAATTATAGAATTCATTAGATACTTAAAGGCAGGAACTGAAACATAACCATTAATACTAAACATCTGAGTAAATTGATGAATTGTCCACCTGTCAGGAATCCAATTAGCAGGTTTTGATAAAATTTCTGGATTAGGCCTAAAGGCACTTACAAAAATCCAAATTCCTGGAAGACATATGAGTATTAGTAAAAAAAGGACTAAAAACCAAAAACTAATTTTTTTTATATGTTTCATTATTGTTGTCCCAATTCTCTTCTAGCAGCTACAAGTTTTGTGAAGAAATAATAAGTAAAAGCAATAGATAAAATAATTGATACATAGGACATTGCATTTGCAAAGCCCATATTTGCATCTTTATATCCGATCCTAGCAATCATAGTCCAAAGCAATTCAGTTCTCATAGCTGGACCTCCACCAGTCATAATGTGAACAATATCATAAGCTCTACCAACATCTAAAGATCTTATTGTTAAAGCAATAAAAACAAATGGCATTAGAAATGGTAAAGTAATGTTTTTAAAAACTTGCCAACTATTACAACCATCAACTCTTGCTGCTTCAATGGGATCTCGCGGAATTCCCAAAAGACCAGCTAATAATAAAATAGCAAAAATAGATGTATTTGCCCATATTTCCGCAACCATTATTGACCCCATTGCTAAGTACTTATCAATTAACCAAGGAATTGCAGACTCATAACCAAATAGATACAAAAAATTATTTAACAAACCTATGTTGTCATTAAAAATATATTTCCATTGAAAACCAACTAAAATTGGAGAAAACATCATAGGAAACATCATAATTGTTCTTAAAGTTCTTTGGCCCCATGTTATTTTGTTAATTAACAATGCAATACCAAGTCCAAATAACAATTCTAAATTAAGCACAACTGCTAAAAATAAAATAGTTCTACCAAAAGCATACCAAAACTTAGTATTATCTATTAATCTTTCATAATTTCTGAAACCAACAAAATTAAAAAGGCTATCAGGTCTTGTAAGTTTATATGATGTAAAGCTGGTATAAAAAGAAAAAATTAGTGGTATTATTATTACAAACCCAATTGCCAATATAGAAGGCAAAAGTAGCATTATGGGGCTTCTTAAAATATTTCTGCCCATTAATTATGAAACATAATCTATTTTTAATCCACCTGATTGACTTGAGATACCGCAAGTATCAACAAGTGCCATAGTGTGAATTGAGTCATCAACAGATGTTATTAATTTATCATCTTCTCCATTTTTAAACCTTTGCATATTTGCCATTACTCCAATGAATGCATCTGGAAACCATTTACCTTGTATGTCAAATTTTATCCAATCAGTTCCCTCAGTAATAATTTCTAATTCTTCTGGCTCTCCATTTGGATAGTCTAATAATAAACCCAATTTCATTTTAACTGCTCCTTTGGTGCCCTCTAAACGTATATAAGCATCTTGATTTTTTCTTCCAAAACTATGAGTATGATTAATTGTCATACAACATCGAATTTGATCTCCGTAATTAAATATTGCACTTGTTCTACAATCAGCAAGTTCTTTTACTTTAGGATGTTTTACTGATTGGCAATAAAGACCTGTAGGATTTCCTAAAACAGAACGTATCCAATCAATATAATGAATAGAATGGAGTGGCACTTCAACTCGGTCTAAAGTTTTTAGAAAAGGCCATAACTCCCATGGTGTATGAACATTTACAAAAACTTCTAGCTCTACTAATTCACCCAAAAGATTTTGTCTAATTGCTTCATAAACTGGGAGGGAAATTGGACTAAAACGTAATTGAAAATTCATACAAGCTTTGATATTTTTTTGATGACAAATTTTCCTAATTTTACTTCCTTCTTCTAGAGATCTTCCTAGTGGTTTTTGAAAAACAGCATAAATATTATCAGGAAGTTTTTCGACAACCTCTAGTAAATTTGCTGGTGGTAACGCTAAATCAAACACACAATTTTTATTTTGAAAACAATCATCAAATGAATCAAATACTTTATTAATACCAAATTCTTTAGCCAAACTTTTGGCTTTTTCTTTATCAACATCAAATAATCCTTCAACTTTTAAACCAGCTTTTTTGTATGCTGGAAGATGGGCATCTTTTACTATCCCTCCAGTACCTATAATTATAATTGGGCTTAATGTACTAGGCATCGGCCAAGTTTGACTAAAATTTTTAATAATTTTTTCTTGATCTGTCATGTTAAAGAATAAATTTTTTAACTACCCCTCATTTACATGAGGAGTAGTTTTGCAAGAGATTAATAGTAACCTGCGTCTTGCATTAAATAGTCAGTTTCTTTTGCTGCATCGTCCAAAGCTTCCTTTACAGACTTATCTCCAACAATTGCTGCTTGCAATTCTGGAAATATAATATTTGAAAAAGGAATCCACTCAGGAATGAGCGGTGGAGTGAATGCATCTTCTGCCATTGAAGCAGAGAAGGTAGAGAAAAGATCACTCATAAAGGCATTACCTTCAGCGTCCATTTCTGATGCAATATCTTCCCAAACTCTAGTCATTGTAGGAAGTTTTCCACCTCTTGCTTCATGCATTTGAGCTTCATGGTTTGTTAAAATCCATATTAAAGAAGCAGCGGCTTCTAAATTTTCCTCTGGGCAACCATTAAGGATAGAATAAGTGTGTGAGCCTGACCAGCCACCTCTTTTTCCACCTGATCCCATAGGGAATCTGACTAAACCAACATCGCCTCCAATTTTAGAATCTTCACTGTTAAAGTAAGCTCCCCAGCCACCCCAATCAAGATTAAGTGCAACAGTTCCACTTGCAAAACCAAGTCCGGTTTCATCCCAAAGGTAGTTTAAAACACCTGCAGGTACAGCTTGAGCATTATACAAATCAACAAACCATTGAAGAGCTCTTTGACCTGCCTCATCATTAAATACAGGTTTCCAATTTTCATCAAACAAAGCGCCACCTTCAGCAATTACTAGTTCATAAAAACGACCAGTGATAGCTTCTTCCTTACCAACATATTGTGTTCCGTAAAAGTTTGGTGGATCTGACCAAAAGATTGCTTGTTCTTTCCATTGTTCTAAAGTTTCAGGCGGAGCTAAATCATATCCGTACTCAGCTTTAAATCTTTTTTTATTATCTTCATCTTCATATATACTTTTAATATACCAAAGATTACTAACATCACTATGTTGAGGTAGTTGTACTAAACGACCATCAACAGTTGAGTGATCTAGAACAAGTGGAACAAACTCCGCGAGAAAATCTTTTGGAACAATTCCATTTAAATCTCTATAGATATCACCATATTGAGTTGCAAAACTAGTATGATTTGAAACTACACAGTAACTTATGTTACCTGCAGCAATATCTTGTTTTATTTCTTTATCTAATTCAAAGTGACTTTTCTTAGATAAAATTGAAACCTTACCTCCAGTTTTTTCTTCCCAAATTGGAATCATAACTTCATAAAGTGGATCGTAAGGAGCTCCACCGATAAGTTTTACATCTAGGGTAATTCCACTAAAATCCCCCCATACAGCAACTTTGTCATTTGAGAAATTTTTATCAACTGCAAAGGCACTTAATGGAAAAGATAATACTGAAATTGCAATTAGAATTTTTTTGAATAATTTCATATTTCCTCCAATAATAAGAGAGATATTACACGCTATCCTCAAATTTAAAAGCTAAATTTATATACAATATTGAAAAAAATAATGAAAAAATATAGTTGAGATGTATTTTTAAGTTGATTATTTTAATTACTTTATTTTTAAATTAGATTTTAATTAATTATTTATAGAGGTATGACATGAATACAAAAAGATATGCAATGGCAGTCAGGCTAAAAGATGAAAAAAGAGATTTTTATATTAAAAATCATGCAAATGTATGGCCTGAAATACTTGAAGAATTAAAAAAAGTTAATGTCAAAAACTATAGTATATATTTGAAAGAAGATTTTATGTTTGGTTATTTAGAATACGTCGGCAATGATTTTGATGGAGATATGGCTACAATGCAAAAAATTCCAATAGTTGATAAATGGACAAAACTAATGATTGATTGTTTTAACCCTTTTCCAAATAATGAAGACAACGAGTCTTGGGTAATGATGGATGAAATATTTCATCTAGATTAATTAAAGAAAAATATGTCTAAAATAAAAGATATTGAGGTATTTTTTTTAGAATATCCTTTCCCAAAAAAACTTGGCTATAAGTATAGTGGCGGTCTTGTAGAGAACATGATTGTTGCTATTATTAAAATTACTGACTCTAATGATAATTATGGAATTGGAGAAATTACTCATGGTCAATTTACCCATGAACCAATTATTGGTCTAACCAAACATTTTAGAGATATGCTTGTTGGATCTGATACTAATAACATAAATCAAACTTGGGAAAAAATGTATGGATCAAGTGTTTTTTGGAATAGAGAAGGTATTGGTATTGGTGTCATGGGTGGCATCAATATAGCCTTATATGACTTATTAGGTAAAAATTTAAAAGTACCAGTATATCAATTAATTGGAGGATTAAATAAAACCAAAATTAGAATTTACGCAAGTAACGGTCTTTTTGATAACAAAGATCAACTAATAGAAGATGCTCAGAAAGCTTATAATTTAGGATTTAGGATTTATAAAATGAGAGTTGTTGAACCTTCTTCAATTATTGAACTGGTACATGCATTTAAAAAAGAATTTAAAAGTAAAATGGACTTAATAGTTGATGCGGTACAAGGCTCTACTTCAAATCCCTGGGCAACAAAAGTATCGATAAACATTGCTAAAAAACTTGAAGATTACGAAGTATTATTTTTTGAAGAGCCTTGTAGGGTTGAAAATTTAGATGGATACAAAGAGATTAAAAATAATACCAATTTAAATATTGCTGGTGCTGAAAGTATACCTACAGCGAGAGCATTTAAGCCTTATTTTGAAAATAATGTATTTGATGTTGTACAATTTGATATTGCGACTTCTGGTTTTACTGAAGGAAGAAGAATTGCTGACATGGCATATGTGTACAACAAACCTTTAGCGATACATTCATGGGGGAGTGCTATTAGTATAATGGCTGGAATACATTTTAGTTTGAGTATACCAAACGCAGCATTTACTGAATATTGTTTCATGGATCACCCAATCAATCAAAGTTTATTTGAAAATGAAACAATAAATATTTCAAACGGATATATTGAGCCGCCTAAAACTTATGGTTTGGGAATTAAATTTGATGAAAATCTTACTAAAGAGTTTCCATATAAAGAAAAAATTAATACAATGATATTAACAGATAAAGAAGATATAGGATTAAAGTAAGTCATGGATATTAAGTTTATTGAAACACCAAGCCCCATTGGAAATTTTGTTAATGCAAGGTTGAGCGGTAAATATGCTTATATATCTGGTCAAGGACCATTTGATGATAATGGAAATTTAATAACTGGAAAAGTTGGAAAAGATTTAAATCAAGAAGAAGCATATGATGCTGCAAGAAGAGTTGGAATTACTATCCTATCAGTAATTAAAAATGATATTGGTTTTGAAAAAGTAAAAAAAGTTGTCAAAATACTTGGGTTGGTTAATTGTACGGTAGATTTTTTAACCCAACCAAAAGTTATAAATGGTTGTTCTGATTTATTTGTTGAATTTTTTGGCAAAGAAAAGGGCATGCACGCAAGAAGTGCTATGGGTGTTTATGTTTTGCCCAATAATATACCAGTAGAAATTGAAGCAATTATAGAATTAGTCTAACCAACCAAGCCATTCTTTTTTTGATTTAGCAAGATACTCATCCAAAGATATATTACTTTTAATTTTTTTTAAAATTAGATTATTAATAATTTTTTTAAATTCTAACATTACAATTTTTTCCTGACCTTTTTTTAAATTACATGTATCCAACTCAAAGTGATTAAAGTGGATCAAATCATCACGAACAAAAATTGCTGGATCATTTTTTTCTAAATGAAATGCCAAGGATTGGATCGTATATTGGGATTTTTTTGAGTCAACATAAATTCTAAGTCTATTAATTTTATTACCTGTTGGGTCAGCAACAACCTCAAAAGAGATACCTTTAAATTTTTCTTTAGACAAAAATTTCAACCAATATTGTAAAATGTTATTTTGATTATTAATTTCTAAATCCCAATTTCTGTTATACCAATTTTCAACACCAATTATTGCAGAATAAATAGATTCTTTACCTACTTTCATACCTCTACCAATACCTAAATTTTGAAGATAAATGTTTTTGATAAATTTTTTCTTACCTGCAATTATTCCAGCTGTTAAAGATCCCATAAATTTATGTGCACTAAAAATTGCAACATCAGCACCAATTTTAAAAAAATCTTCCATATACTCCTCTGATGCTGCATCAATAATAACAGGTATTTTATTTTTTTTGCAAATTTTAATGAAAGAATTTAATTCTAGTGAATCATAATCAGAACAATGATGTGATACAACGTACATAGCACAAGCAATTTGTTTTTTATTTTTTGAAATTGTTTTTTCAATATTTTCTATCGTACAAAATTTTTTAAAACCACATTTTAGTATCTTGGCACCAGAAAGTTTAATTCCCTGCTCTACTTCAGCTCCATAATTTGTAAGATGACCTCTTTGAATTAAAACTTTATTTACCATATTATTGGTGTCTGGAAGTTTAAAAACTTTCTTTAGATCTTTACCAGTCATCATACTGGCAACACTTTCTGTTAGCCCCCCAGCTGCAGAAGCAGTAATGACGGCAGCTTCTGTTTTAAGTAATTTAGAAATTCTTTGTGATGCTAAAGCTTGCAATTCATCTATATTAACAAAATATTCAAAAATATCATTAGCAGCTTTAATCGATTTTTTATTGGTAATTGAAGCACCAATTTTTGTCATAAATCCACTGACATTGATGACAGGTGTAAGATTATTTTTATTATAAAAATTTTTCACTTTATTATTTTAAATATGCAATATCAGCTTATAATACATTATATATAATTAAATATGAAAATTACTGATGTAGAAACATATGTTCTTTTAGCGGATAACTATGATCCAAGTCTAACATCTTCAGCTCAAGATACATGTTTGGTAATTATAAAAACAGATGAAGATATAGAAGGTTATGGTGAATGTGATACTAGTCCTTGGGTTGCAAAAGCTTTTATTGAATCTCCTGGCACTCATACGATGGATCAATGTGTAAAAGAAATTTTGATTGGCTCAGATCCTCTTGATATAGATACATTGTGGGAAAAAATTTATGTGGGATCAGCAATGACAGGTAGAAGAGGTGCTGGAGTAAATGCAATTAGTGCAATTGATATGGCGCTTTGGGATATAAAAGGCAAAGCCGAAAACAAACCTGTATTCGAATTGTTAGGTGGAAAAAAACAAGAAGAGGTAATTCCCTATGCTTCACTTCAACCTGTTGGACATTCCTTTCAAGAATATAAAGACTCACTTGTTGCTTGGGCAGAAAAAGCAAAGGGTTTAGGTTTCAAAGCAGTAAAATCAGAAGTAACACTTAACGGACCTTATGCACATAGTGGTCTTCACGAGGAAGATGATAAAACAACTGAAGTTGTTGCTGCAGTAAGAAAAGCTTTAGGTCCAGAAATTAAATTAATGATTGATGTGCAGTATAGATGGAAAAATGCAGAAGAAGCTCTTCGTACAGTCAAGGACTGGGCAGAATATGATATTTATTTTTTAGAAACACCTGTTTGGACAGATGATATAAAAAGTTATGCAAGGATGCATGATGAAGCGCCAATGAAAATAGCTGCTGGAGAATGGTTAAGTACAAGATATGAATTTGAAGATTTAATTATTAATGGAAAGATTGATGTAGCACAACCTGATGTTGGAAGATGTGGTGGATTGAGTGAAGCTAAAAAAATAGCAAAATTTTCGCAAGAACATAAAAGGATCATCGTTCCACATTGTTGGAAAACTTCTGTTTCTATTTCTGCTACAGCTCATTTTGCATTCAATACTGAAAATTGTGCATTTATAGAATATTTGCCACCACAACTTTGTGTTGAAATTTTGCGAAAAGAACTTGCAACTGAGGGTTTTGATTTTGTTAATGGAAAAATAACACCTCCTACAAAACCAGGTCTTGGCATAACTCTAAATAGGGATGCTATAAAAAAATACCAAGTAGCTTAATTTAAAATTTTAAACTCAACAGCTGCTTCAAAAGATTTCTTAGGATTTAAGATTTTTAATCCGTGATAAGCTTTACTATTTTTCATGACTAAGAAAGAGTCTCTAATATTAGTAACCGGCTCAATGCAAAAAAAATTTTCTCTAGGTGGAGAATAAACATGAAGATTTCCAACATTTTTTTTATTAATAATTTCTAATTTAATATGTTTATTTAAAATCAATTTTGACCTTCCATTCCATTTAAGAAAAGTTTCATCAATTTTTGTTTTATTCAAATCAAGACTTTTACTGTTTATCATTTCTTTTATATTAAATTTATTTATCTTTGTTTGATTTAAATAAGAAAATGTATTTGAGAATATTTTTGAATCTTTACTAATGGTAAACCAAGGATGAAACCCAATTCCACAATGAAACTTTGATTTATCTAAGTTGATAATCTTTAATCTAATAATTAATGAGTCTTTAGTAAGATTAAAAGTTTGTATAGACTGATACTTGAAAGGAAAACTATTTTTACCATTATGTAAAAATTCTAAAACTAAAATATTTTTAGTATTTTTTTTTACTTTCCATTTATTAACCCAACCTTCACCATGTATTGTATCAGGTTCAAGTATATGTGTTCTAGGTAAATTAATATATTTATCTTTATAAAAAAAAGTTTTTTTATGAATTGCACCAAAATAAGGAATGGTCGCAAAATAACCAGAAAAATAACAATTATATTTTCCTTGTCTCTTTTTAAGTGGAAAACTTCTAAAAATATTTGTTTTCTTTTCTTTATCAATAAATCTTAAGATACTTGCTCCCATATTTGGAGATATCTCCAAAAGTAGTTTTTTATTTTCTAAAATTTTTTGCGACATTAAGATATTTTATAATTACTATAAGGGATTTTCAATCCTTTATAATTTGTTTTTATTATTAAACTTTGACCTGAATATTTATATTTTTTTTGTAAAATTTTAGAAGTACCCAATTTTGCAGTTGTAATAAATAGATAATTTAACTCTTTACCAAAAAATGTGATGCTAGTTATATTATATGCTGGTAATTTTATTTCTTTATCAATTTTTTTAGTTTTTAAATCAATTCTTGTAATTTTAGCACCAGACCAATGTGCTACCCACAATCCATTATTATTATCAAGAGCTATTCCATCTGGTATTCCTTGATTTTTTTTATACTTAATCAAAATATTTTTTTTGTTAGTTTTTAAATTATAAGTTAAAATTTTTGAACTTAACGAGTCCGAAAAATATAAATTTTTTTCAAATTTATCTAATGCCGGTCCATTTGATACTTTAAATCCCCTGTCAATAACTATAAATTTTTTCTTATATAAATATCCAAAATATCCTAAATTTTTATTTTCTTTAAGATGAGACAAACCGATCCACAATTTTTTATCTGAAATTAAACCATCATTGTAAGAAATATTTTTTAATTCATTACTTTTTCTAATATCAATAAATTTTTTTACTTTTTTAGATTTTCTATTAAATATATATAATCCATCAAAAGCACTTATTATAAATAATCCATTATTATGTGGGTATACATTTCCTAGAGGCTTTGGTAGATCAAGTTTTTGTTGAGTTAATTTTCTATTTCCAATTGAATAAAAAAAAATTGATGGTTTTAAAAGATCTAAAAAAACAATCTCATTAGTTTTGTAAAGATAAAAACCACTCTCTCCTAAAATAGTATTGGACTCAACAGCATCAAAATCAAACATATAATAAATTAAAAAAATAAAAAGAGGGCGTTAAATAAGCGCCCTCTTAATAAAATAATAAATTTTAATTAGAAGCTTTTACTTCGTTCCAAACTCTATTACGCCATTCGAAATCCTCAGCTGGTTGTAGCCAATTTAATCTACCTGCATAATCTAAGCCAGGAGACTCATGAGTAACAGTTCCATATCCATATCTCTCATTCATTACTTCTTGAGTAGATTTTTCTATGAAAAAATTTGCCCAAGCGTGTGCAAGTTCTTCATCAGCACCTGCAGTCATTGCCCAAGTATCAAGCCATCCAATTCCACCTTCTTTAGGAATAATGTATTTAACATTATGTCCCATATCTCTTAGAGCCACTTCCTGGAATTCACCCATAGAGAACATTAGTGAAATTCCTCCACTATCCCATATTTGATTACCTTCATCAAAACCAGCAAAGTAAGTAACTACTAATTTTTTTTGATCAATCAGCGTTTGTTTTACATTTTCCATTTCAGCTTCAGATAAGTTATAAGGATTGTTCATACCAAGGTATATTGCTGTATTAACAATATTATTATTAGTATCATCTAATACAATCATTTTACCTGCATTTGCTGGATCGTGCATTACAGACCATGAGTCAACTCCGCCTTCACCAAATTCATCAACATCATAAATTAGTCCTAATGAACCCCAAGAAATAGGAACACCATAATAACCGCCATCAATTTCAACTTCTTTTACGTTTTGAAAAGCTGACATAAGACCACTAAAATTACTTAACTTACTTTTGTCATAAGGTTTTAGTAATCCTGCTCCATGATATCGTGGAAATAAACTTGTATCAATTGATACTAAATCAAAATCTTCACCCTTACTTGCTTGTGTTAAAGCAAATAATTCATCAACACTTCCAACATATTTAACTTTAACTTTTGCATCATATTTAGCTTCAAATTCATCTATCCATTCTTGTTCAGCATATCCTTCAAAACACCCAAGGCTTAATTCTCTTGCAGCGCTTGCAGAAAATGCAAACGAAAAAATAAAGATAAATGATAAAATTGAATAAATAAATTTTCTCATTTTCCCTCCATATATAAATTTTTATAATTAAAGCAGTAATTTAAATTGAAGTCAAATTAACAATCGTTGATTTAGATATAAAATATATATTTATTCATAAAATTAGGCAATAATTGGCTTTTTTAAGTTTATTTAAAAAATATTAATCTATAAATTATGATTAGTATTAAAATTCAATATAAATATTATGAGTGAAATTTTAGAGTTAAAAAATGTTTCAAAACAATATGGAGAGACAAAAGTTTTAGATAATATTAATTTTAAAATTAATAATAATGAATTCTTTACAATTTTAGGATCAAGCGGATCAGGTAAGTCTACAATAATACGAATGATAGGTGGTTTTACAAAACCTTCGGCAGGTGAAATAATTTATGAGAATAATATTATTAACGATGAACCAATTTTTAATAGACCATTTAACACAGTATTTCAAGATTACGCATTATTTCCAAATATGAATGTTTTTGATAATGTTGGATTTGGACTTAAAATAAAAAATATAAATAAAGGTGAGATAGAAAAAAAAGTCTTAGATGTTTTAGCAGTTGTAGGCTTAGAAAATTTTTCAAAAAGAATGCCTCAAGAATTATCAGGAGGCCAACAACAACGAGTTGCACTGGCAAGAGCTATTATTTGTGAACCTAAAATTATTTTATTAGATGAACCCCTTGGTGCTCTTGATGCAGAATTACGAAAACAAATGCAATTATTTTTAAAAGAAATTCAGAAAAAAATTCAAATTACTTTTATATTTATTACTCATGATCAAGAAGAGGCTATATTTTTATCAGATAGAATAGCCGTCCTAAATAAACATAAATTTGAACAAATAGGTTCGCCAAAAGATTTATACTATTCACCACAAACAACCTATATGGCAAAATTTTTTGGAGAATGTAATTTAATTAATTGTAGTGTCATTAATGAAGATTCAAAATCTGTAAAAGTTAGCTCTAAATTTGGTAATTTTGTTATACCTAACAACGCTACTCTAAATCGTGATTTAGATTTTGTTTATGGAATTAGGCCTGAAGAAGTAAAACTAGTAGCTAAAAATGAAAATAGTATGAGGGTCAAAATTAGAGATATAAGCTTTAAAGGATCTACATCAACAATTAATGCAACAAATGAAAATGAAGATGCGTTATTAAAGATTCAGAATATTAGTTCAAATATTTCACAATCATTATCTGTAGGCACCTATATTGATGTTGAATTTAATACTGAATTTGGAAGTATTTTTACTGAATGAATTCTATATCAAATTATTTTAATACATCTATCTGGACAATAGTTAGTTTTGTCTTAGTTATTTTTTTAATTCTAATACCTCTTGCTTCTTTTTTATCTTATTCTTTTTTCACAGTTGATGGGACAGATATTATTCATGAATTTAGTTTATTTAATTTTAAAGAATTTTTTGTTGATGAAATATATATACGTACTTTCGTAAGAACTATTTTTCTTGCAATTATTGTAATGACATGTTGCATCATACTTGGCTACCCTGTTGCATTTTTTTTAGCTAGATATGCCGGTAGATATAAGTATGCCATTCTTCTGATGCTCATAATTCCACTTTTTATGAGCTACATAATTAAAATTTACATGATGAGATCGATATTGGGTTATTCTGGACTAATCAATAAAGTTCTAGCAATGGCAGGTTTAATTGATAAACCACTAGAATTTTTTTTATGGAATCAAAATTCAGTTATTATAACACTTGTTATAATTTTATTGCCTTTAATAATTATTCCAACTTTTACTTCTTTGGATAAAATTCCACAAAATATAGTTGAGGCATCTTTTGATTTAGGGTGTAAACCCTTTCAAGCTTTTAAATATATTATATTGCCAATTAGTTTCCCTGGTCTTGTTGTAGGAAGTATTTTTGTATTTATTTTAGCTCTTGGTGATTTCGTAACACCTCAGTTAGTTGGTGGTACATCAGGATTTACTTATGGTAAAATAATATACAGTAATTTTGGGATGGCATTTAATTGGCCATTTGGTGCAGCACTTGCTAGTGTTTTATTATTTGTGTCTGTAATTATTATTTTATTAACTAATTATCTAACTAAAAGATTGAACAAATGACCAGATCAGAAAATTACACTAAATATCTTTTAGCTTGTTTAACTGGTTTAATAGTAGCTGCATTATATGCACCAATAGTTTTAACAATCTTTTATTCTTTTTATAAATCAAGAAAAGGAAAGGTGGACTGGGGTTCTTTTTCTTATGAGCCATATACAAAATTAATATTTGAAAGACAGATATTAGAATCCTTAATGAACTCAATTTATGTGGGTGTGGTCACAGTAATTTGTTCTGTAATTATTGGTTTTTATTTTGCAAACTATTACCATACGAGTAAAAGCAAAATGAAAGAATTTTTGCAGTTTATTATCTTTCTTCCCTTTTTATTACCACCAATTATAACAGGTTTATCACTCCTGATATTTTTTAGAGAAATAAATCTTCCAAGATCCTTAAATACTGTTGTAATTGGTCATACAATATTTGTTCTAGCAATAGTATTTAAAATTATTTTAAATAAGTTAGAAACTCTTAAACCTTCTTTAATGGAGTCTGCGTACGATTTAGGAGCAAGTAAATGGCAGGCATTTTATTATGTTTTACTTCCAAACATTAAATTATCTCTAATAATAGCAGGACTTTTAGCATTTACTATTTCATTAGATGAAACTTTAATCACATTATTCTTGATTGGAAATGACACTACTTGGCCAATAAAACTCTGGGCAAAAATGAGGGTAGGATTTTCTAAACAAGTCAATGCTTCAGTAACATTAATATTGATACTAACATCATTATTAGTATTATTAATAGCAAGTATAATATCAAGATCTGAAAGAAAAATAATGTATTGATACAATGGATAAAAGATTATTAAATAAAAAAATAGTTGTTACTGGTGGCTCTAGAGGAATAGGGGCCGGCATTGTGAAAAGACTTTTTGATGAAGGTGCTGAAGTAATCATAGCCGATATTAAAGAGGATTTAGCTAAAAAATTAATTGAAGATTTAGATACAAAAAAAGTAACATTCTTTCAAACTGACTTATCAGAAGAAAATGAAATAATTAAACTAATTGATTTTACTAAAAGTCACTGGGGCTCAATGGATATTTTGATTAATAATGCTGGTATAGAAGATGGTTTTATGTTGTCAGATCAATCGTATGAAAAATATAGAAAAACTATGAAAGTAAATTTAGATGCTCCATTTTTATGTTCAAAATACTCTCTCCCATTATTAGAAAAATCAAAGTCAGCAAGAATAATAATGATTTCATCTATTCAAGGTGTAAGAGGATACAAAGGCAATATTTCTTATAATACAGCTAAAGGTGGTCTTATAAATATGACCAGAGTACTCGCAGTAGAATTAGCAGAAAAAAATATACTTGTTAATTCAGTTGCTCCAGGTTTTATAAATACGCCAATGTCTGTAATGAAAGATGGAAATTTAGAGTGGGATACAGATTGGTTTAAGGATGTATATCTTAAATATGGAAAATTGCCTATGGGTAGATATGGTCATCCAGATGACATTGCAGGTGCTGTCTATTTCTTTTGCTCAGAGGATAGTAAATATGTAACAGGTCAGACTTTACTTGTTGATGGAGGTGTTTCAGTTACTTTTTAAATATGAAAATTACAAAAATAGAAGTTCATGTAGTTGGCCCTGAAGATGAGCGCTACACTTGGTCAGAAGATATTGAAGAAGTATATCAAAGTAACACTTTAATTAAAATTTATACTGATGAAGATATTATAGGAGAGGCAGCTGTATGGAATGCAACATATTTTGAGTATGATAAGTATACCGCTGAGTCACTTAGACATTTACTGCCAATATTAATTGGAAAGGATCCTCTTAACAGAGAAGAAATACTTTATGAAATAAGACCTAGGGTTTTTCCTCAGCCACCTGGTGCGCAAGCTTTAATTGATTGTGCGTTATGGGATATTATCGGAAAAAAAAGCAAAACTCCAATTTATAAAATTCTTGGAGGAAGAAGAGATAAAATTAAATCATATGCAAGTACAGTAATGTATGACACTATTGATCAATACTTAAAGGTAGTAGAAGATATGAAAGAAAAAGGTTTTTCTGCTGTTAAGTTTCATACCTATTGTATTCCAAAAAAAGATTTAGAGTTAGCTGAAGCTGCAAGGAAAGCATTTCCTTCTATGTCTTTTATGATTGATGCTGAAAATAATTATGACTTAGAAAGTTCAATTTATGTAGCAAAAAAATTAGAAAAACTTGACTTTACATGGTTTGAAGCTCCTTTACCGGATTATGATTTTGCGGGATATAAAAAAATTACAGATAGTGTTGGAATAAAAGTTATTCCATCAGGCAATTGGGTTCTTGACCTTCAAAGATTTTCAGAAGCAATTAATAATAAAGTTTGGTCGGCAACAAGAACTGATATGGCAATGATGGGAGGAATAACTAATTGTAAAAAAGCTATGGATTTATCAGCGGCCGGAGGCCTTGATTGTGAAATTATGTCATGGGGATACACATTAGTATCTGTTGCAAATTTACATGTTATGTTATCATCCGATAATTGCACATATTATGAACAACCTTTACCATACAATAATTTTGAGTTTGGTATGAAAGATGTTTTAAGAACAAATAAAGATGGGTATATCTATGCTCCAACTAAACCTGGCTTAGGTATGGAAATTGATTGGGAAAAAATGAATGAAAAAATTATTCATTCAATTTATTGTAATGATGGAAGAAATATTAGCAATGTTCATTCATGATTTAATAATATTTTAAATTGTTCTAATACTATTTTATGAAAATAATTATGATTTATTTATTTATATGCTTTCTTTTAATGACTAATTATAGTTATTCATCAAATCATATAAAAAATTATAAATGTAAAATAAATTTTAGTACTAGTATAAAAAACATATCCCCTCTTGAAATGTCAGCTCCAAAAGAAATTAAAATTAAATATAACTCGGAAACAAATAGTTTAGTTGAATATATTTGGAATTATGAGAGTGTTATTAATGACTTTGAATTAATGAATAATAAAAGTAATTCAGAATTTATTGAAATAGCTCGTAAAGGATTTAAAAAAACTTTATCTAATAAAGATATAAGAAATGGAATATATTTTAAGTTATATTTTAATGATTTAAAAGCTAATCTAAGTAAGCAATTTATTAGACCTGTTAACTATAAATGTTTCTAGTTTTTATTAAATTTTGTAAATTCTCTTTGCATTCATATTCGCAATTTTAGACGACTCATCAGATGAAAGGTTTGATAAAATTTTTTTTGTTACAATTAGCCATTCGGGTAAACCCTTACCAAGATCAACTACAGGCCAATCACTTCCCCAAACTATTCTGTTAGGTCCAAAACTATCTAATACATGATCAACATAAGGCTTAATAGTTTCGTAAGATGAGGTGCCTGGTGCACAATAAGCCATTAATCCAGATAGTTTACAAGTTACATGATCTAATTCTGAAAGAGCATTAATATCTTTTTTCCAGTCATCAATATTACCATTTGCAATTGCAGGGACTCCACAATGATTTAAAACTAAATCCATCTCATCACATGATTTGGACAATTCATAAGCAATTTTTAGTTGACCAGCATGATAGCACAAATCAAAAGGTTTTCCTTCTTTGCCAATTTTTTTTACATTTTCCTTAAAAATGCTTTGTTGAGATAGTTCATCAGGCATAACATGAAGTACTCTTCTATAACCTACTACTCCAAGTGATTTGGATTCATCTAGCCACTGATCAAATTCATTACTTTCCTCTGGCCTAATAGATAAAATTAATCCTTTTATTCCATTTTCTGATTTAGACATTAGTGAATTAATAAATTTTGATTCATTTTTATAATCAGGATCATCAACAGCACACTCCATAAATAATGTTCCCATTATATTAAAGTCCTTTGTTAAATCTTGATAATTTTCGACTGTGAAGTCAGAACTTGACAGAGCAGGTATATCTTTAGCCCAACTATAATTTGCTTCTTTTCTATATATTAAGTGCTGATGTGTATCTAATAATTCCATACTTATACAGTAACATATAATATAGCATGTTTAAACTTTTTTTATTCTCATACTTCAATATTTTCTAATTTTTTATCATTTAATTTATTGTGTACGATAATTTCAAATGCTTTTTCTAAATTTGATACATATTTTTTTGTATTAAATAAATTAGAGTTACTAATATTAATTTTAACTTGTTCTTTAATTTTACTTAATTTTGTCCTATCTTTTAAAAGCTCAAAAATTAGATTCTCATATTGTTTTGCATCTGTGGTTATTAAGTTTTTCATATTAAATGAATTTAAAAGACTTGCACCAACTCTTGAAGAAAAACTTTTTCCTATTTTAGTTATAACCGGTAATCCACTATACAAAGAATCTACAATTGACGTATGGCCATTATAGTTAAAAGTATCTAAGTATATGTCGCCAATACTGTGCCTTCCAAGATGTTCTTGATTATTAATATAATTTAAAAATTTAATTTTTTTTATATCCACATTTCTTTTATTTGCTTCATGCTGTAAATTTTTTTTAATTTCATCATTCTCTACTAATAATATAAGATAACAATTGTTTAATTTATTTATGATCCGTGCCCAAATATCAAATTCTTCTGGAGATATTTTATAAGAGTTATTGAAACAGCACAAAACTAAGGAGTCTTTTGAAATTCCTAATGTATTCCTTGTAACTATTGATGTAGAAATTTTTCTTTCATTAAATGTTGGATAGTAAGTATCAGGCATAAATATAATTTTTTCTGAAAAACATTTTATATTTTCATTTGGTATTACAATCTTATCAGCTAAAATATAGTCAATAAAATCAAGACCAGTGGTACCTGGATATCCCAAAAAACTTAATTGCAATGGAGCAGCTCTATAAGAAAATATATTAGATCTTGAATTTTGACTATGTCCATTTCTATGAATAGCAATGTCTATGTCATGTCTTCTTGATAAATCTGCAATTTGATTATCATTCATATCAGCTACGTAAAAAAAATTATCAAAATATTCTTTTATTCTAAAATGAGTTTTATCTTTTTTTTGGTATCCATAATCAAACCCATAAACTTCATATTTATCTTTATTGTGATATTTAAAAATTCCTTCCATATTTATCATACCAGCATGCTCAAAAAAATCTGGAGTAAAATAACCTATACGTATTTTATTTTTTTTCTTAATTTTTATATTTTCATCTGAAGTTTTAAATTTACTTGAATAATTATATGCTCTTTTCAACTCTAAAAATGGGTCATCATCAATTGATAATAACTGCCAAGGTGTAGCTTCAATGCATGATTCAGTTATTTCTTTAATATTTTTTTTGCTCTTATCAAAATTTGTCCAATCACAGATTTTTCTCTCTATGTACATCATTTGAACATAGGATTTTAAAAATTTAGGGTTTTTTTTAATTATTTTTTTAAAATAACTTAATGATTTAGAATAATTTTTATCTTCTAGTTCTAAAACACCTAAATTGTGATTAGCTTCATAATACTCTGGGTCTAAAGTTATTGCATTTGATAAATATTTTTTTGCAAATTCTTTTTCTTTTAACTTTATGTAAAGAGCTCCTAAATTATTGTATGCTTTTAAATAAAATTTATTTAAATCTATAGATTTTTTATAGTGATTTATAGATGAATCATTTTCTCCAATTATAGAATATACAATTGCAAGATTATAATGTGCAATCGAGAAATTATTATTTATTTTAATTGCTAGTTTATAATTTTGAATACTTAAACTATATAAATTTTTTTCCTGGTAAATTATACCAAGGTTAAAATATCCATCATAGTTTTTTGAATTTAATTTTATTGACTCTAGGAAACTTTCTTTAGCTTCATCATATTTGCTCAATAATAATTGACTTTTACCCAAGTTATTAAAATATTCATAATTTTTATTATCTAAATTAATAGCTATTTTATAAAATTTAATAGCCTCCTTGTTTTGATTTTTTTTTGAATAAGATGCTCCAATAAGATTGGGTAATATTGATAATTTTTTATTTTCCTTAAATAGATTTGATGATTGAGAAATTACTTCATCAAAATTTTTATTTTCAAAAAGTTTAATTAAATATAATATTTGTTGGTCAATTTTAGAAATTTCTGACATATTTAAAGACTTTAATTACTATAAATTATTGTAAATTACTTTATTAAACATTGTAAATAATGAATATTCTTCTTACTGGTGGTGCAGGCTATATTGGAAGTCATGTTGCCATATCTCTTTTAGATTCCGGGCACTCAGTCCACATTATAGATGATCTATCAACAGGAAATAAATCATTAATTCCTAAAGGTGCAAATTTTACTCATAGTAATATTAACAACGAAGAAATAGTTAGTGATGTTATTAAAAATAATAGTTTTGATTTATTAATGCATTTTGCTGGATTTATACAAGTTGAAGAGTCAGTCAACAATCCTGAAAAATATTTTAACAATAACACTACTAATGCTATTAAACTTTTTAATACTTGTAAGAAAAATAATTTAAATAAAATAATATTTTCATCTACGGCTGCTGCGTATGGATCTACTAAAAATAATTTTGTTATAGAGACTGATAAAATAAAGCCAGAGAATCCATATGCAGAATCTAAAATAAATACTGAAAAATTTTTAACAACTAATCACAAAGATTTTAAATTTATTATTTTAAGATACTTTAATGTGGCTGGGGCAGATCCCTATCTTAGAAGTGGGCAAATATCAAAGAAATCAACACACCTTATAAAAATATTAAGTGAAATTATTGTTGGAAAAAAAGATAGCATAGAAATTTTTGGAAATGATTATAATACAAAAGATGGGACTGCAATTCGGGACTATATTCATGTTAGTGATTTAGCGGATATTCATGTCAAAGTTGCAAATTACTTACTTAAAGAACTCAAATCAAATTTATTTAATTGTGGCTATGGAAAAGGCTTTTCAGTTTTAGATGTTATTAATGTAGCAAATAAAATATGTAATAATAAAATCAAATATACTTTTACAAAAAGAAGAAAAGGTGATGTTGAAACGTTGATATCTGATATATCAAAAATTAAAAAATACATAAATTGGCAACCAAAATTTGATAATTTAGAAATAATTATTAATTCATCATTAGAATGGGAAAAAAAAATTAATGAAAAAAATTCATAAAAAAATTTTTATACGAAATGATAATAATAAATTATTTTTATACGGTTATAATTTACACACAGAAAACCCAGGTGATGAGCTGCCATTAAGTGATATTTCTAGACCACATATGCGATGGAACCCATCTAGAGAAGAATGGGTAACGTATTCATCAAGAAGAAAAGATAGAACTTTTTTTCCACCAAAAGAATATTGCCCTCTTTGTCCTGGTGCTAATTTAAATTATCCAACTGAAATTCCTTTTTCAAATTTTGAGGTAGCAGTTTTTCCTAATAGATGGGCAAGTTTCAATTCTCATGCAGATAATGTAACTATAGAAAATATATATACAAAACCATCAAAAGGGGAATGTGAAGTTGTCGTTTATTCATCAGAACACTTAAGTACCTTAGCAGACATGTCTGAAGAAAGAGTCGAGTTGTTAATTGGAGTTTGGGTAGATAGATATAAAGAGTTATTAAAAATTAATGATGTTAAATATATTCTTCCATTTGAAAATAGAGGTGTAGAATGTGGAGTTACCCTTCATCATCCTCATGGTCAAATTTATGCTTATCCTTTTATTCCGCCTGTAATTAAAAAGGAAATTGAAGCATTTAAAAAAGAAAATTTTATAATGAAAATAATTAAAAGTTCAGAAGAAAAGTATTATGTTAATAAAAACGAGCATTTTATTGCTTTAGTCCCACCTTTTGCAAGATACGCTTATGAAGTTTGGATCGTCCCAAGAAGACAAATACCAGGTCCATGGAAATTTAATAACAATGAAATTAATTCTTTTGCAAAAATTATACAGAAGGTTGTAAATGGTTATGATAAATTTCTTGAAAAAAAATGTCCTTATATTATGGGATTACATGCATCACCAAAATTAGAAGACGATACTTTTCATTTTCATGTTGAATTTTACCCTCCTTTAAGACATGGAGATAAACCAAAAGTACTTGCTGGTTCAGAGTCAATGGCAGGGGTATTTATAATGGATGTTCTTCCTGAGGACTCTGCAAAGATATTAAGAAAGTTTATGCAATGAAATCAATTAAGGAAAAAATTACTTATTATAAAGAAAGTCTTGATCTATTTGATGATGGAATGGAAAAGTATAAATTCTTAATTGATCAAGCTAAAAATGCTAAAAGATTTCCAGAAGAATTTAGAAATGAAACATTTAAAGTTTCTGGCTGTCAAGCACAAGTATGGTTAGTCCCAATTTATGATAATAATAAATTATCATTTCATTATGATTCTGATGCTTTTATTTCTAAAGGAATGATTACTATTTTATGTGATATTTATCAAAACAGAGAGCCTGAAGAAATTATAAATTCTGATTTTACTCTTCTTAATATGTTGGATCTTGACATATTATTAACACCAGGAAGAAGAAATGGGGTTTATTCAATGTTAGAAAAAATTAAAGAATATGCTAATTCATATTTAAAATAGTAATAACAACAAAGTCAGTTAATAAATAATAATACCAGTGTAATTTTTTACAAAGAGTATAAATCATTATTTAAAATGAAAATATTGTTATTAGGTGTTTTATTAATCTGTCTTAATGGATTTACTGGATCAACTTTTGATGCAATAACTAAATTTTTAAGTATTAATAATTATAAGTGGTTTCATTATTATTCTATAGGTTTAACAATAGCACTTATAACTTTAATAATATTTTTAAGTTTTCAAGGTGGTATTAAAAAACATATTTTATTAGAAAAGAAGCAATATTATTTTTTACCCTTATTAAGAGGTTTTCATTTTATTATCATTACACCAATAATATTTTATTCACTAAAGTATATGCCTATAAATATTTTTACTACAATAGTAATGACAACTCCTTTCTTTCTGATAATTTTTGCAAAATTTATTTTAAATGAAAAACTTAACACTATAAGTTGGATATCTATAATTATAGGATTTATTGGTGTTATAGTAGTTTTAAAGCCTACTATTACGAGCATAAACATTTATATATTTCTTGTCTTATTTGTTGCTATATCAAATGCTTTAAGTTTTACAGTAGTCAGTAAATATTCATATATGGCCACAACTTATGGTTTTACTTTTTATGCTTTTCTCCTTCCTACTCTTTTTTCATATTTATTTTTTTTTACTAACCCAATGATACCTTCAGGAAAAGAATTTTTATTATTTGCTAGCTCTGGAATAATATTAATGATTTCTGCTTGGGCCTTCACTGCTGCCTTTCATATTGCAGGTAAATATAGCAGTATAATAAGTCCTTTTGTTTTTTTACAAATATTGTGGGGCACTTTATATGGAATTATTTTCTTTTCTGAAAAGATTAGTACTTTATCTATTATAGGAATTTTTATAATAATAACTTCTGGCTCAATTGCCATTTATAATAAAAATAAATAGAATAAATTAATACTGTGGTTTAATGGTTATTAATTTTTCATCAATCCACGAAGTTATGCCATTTTTTGCATTATAAATAACATTATTAAATTTTTTTATTTCCATCATTTTGGCAATTATCTTAGTTCTTCTTCCAGTTCTACAAATTAAGATTATTGGCTTACCTTCATCTATTTCTAAACGTAATTTTTCATACCATTCATCATAATTATAATTTCCATCTTTATCAAAAAAGGTAAGCAGAATGCTTTTTGGAACAACTCCAGTTTGGTCCCATTCAGAACTTCTTCTTATGTCTACAATTGGAATATTATTTTTTGATAATTCTTTAATTTGCTCATTATTTACATCGACAATATCTGCAAATGCAAATTTTATAGTTAATAAAAAACCTATAAATTTTATAAAAAATCTAATTAACATTATATTTACTCTCATAAAAAATACTACTTAATCAAATATGAATCAACATTAATATATTTTGAATCTTTGAATTATTTTTGGATTCCTCGATGACAAACTTTCCTATTATCCCATGTATTTTCATGTTACTATTTACTTAGAAACATAAGGATATATTAGGGAACTTAAACAAAGGGAGTATGGCGGAACTGGTAGACGCGCCGGATTCAAAATCCGGTCACTTCGGTGGTGTGGGTTCAATTCCCTCTACTCCTACCATAGTTTATAAATAATGAAAATTTTTCGAAACCTGTATAATTGGACATTAAAAAAATCTTCTCAAAAAGAAGCTCCTTGGTTTTTAGCACTTATATCATTTGCAGAAAGCTCTTTTTTTCCGATACCCCCAGATATTATATTAATTCCAATGGCTTTAGCTCAAAGAACAAAAGCTTTTTTATATGCATTAATATGTACATTATCATCTGTGGTAGGAGGTATTTTTGGATATTTAATCGGTTATTTTTTATTTAATAGCATTGGAATAATTTTAGTTGATTTTTATGCTTTAAATGAATCTATTGAAAAATTTCAAAATTACTATCTTCTATATGGGGCATGGATAGTTATTATTGCAGGATTTACTCCATTTCCTTTTAAGGTCATAACTATTGCAAGTGGACTTTTTCAATTAAATATTTTCATTTTTATTTTTTGTTCAGTAATTTCTAGAGGTGCAAGATTTTATATAATAGCATTACTTCTTAAAGTATTTGGAGAAAAAATTAGAATATTTATTGATAAGTATTTTAATTTTCTTACTATATTATTCTTTGTATTATTGATAGGTAGTATATTAATTTTAAAAATATTATGATTTTAAAAAACTGGAATTATATATTATTTTTAATAAGTATTATTTCACTTTCTTTTGCATTAATAGCTGAACACTATTTTAAAATTCAGCCATGTGATCTATGTCTAAAACAAAGACATCCTTATTACATATTTTTAATTATTTTTTTTATATTATTATTTACGAGTAATTTTTATAAAATTTGGTTATTTATATTAGTGCAATTTGTAACATTATATGGTCTTTTTTATTCAATATGGCATGTGGGAATTGAAAATAAGCTTCTTAAAGCGCCATCTGTGTGTTCAACTGGTCTTTTACAGTCATCTAATGTTGCTGATTTAAAAGAGCAAATATTAGCCAAAAAAATAATTCCTTGTGATGAAGTTATATGGAGTTTTTTTGGTATTTCAGCTGCTACTATAAATTCAATGGTGCTACTATTTATTTTTTTAATAAACGCTATATATATATTAAAATTCTATGGTGAAAAAAAATAATAAATTAAAAAAAAAAATTTCTTCTAATAAGAAGACACATCCTGAGATCTTAGAAGAGATAATAAGAGTTGATCATGCTGGTGAGTATGGTGCAACTAAAATATATGACGGCCAAATTGCAATTTTTGGAAAAAATACAAAAATTGGAAAAACTATTCAACACATGGCAGATCAGGAGCAAGAGCATATTAATAAATTTAATGAATTAATATTGGAGCATAGGGTCAGACCTACTGCTCTCTTACCAATTTGGAATATTGCTGGTTTTGCACTTGGAGCATCAACTGCCCTACTTGGAGAAAAGGCTGCTATGGCATGTACTGTTGCGGTTGAAAAAGTAATTGGTGAGCATTATAATGATCAATTAGCTTTATTAGAGGATGATCATAAAGAGTTAAAAAAAATAATTTCAAAATTTAGAGATGATGAGTTGGAACATCATGATATTGGAATAGAACACGATGCAGAAAATGCACCAGGGTATAAAATTATGACGAAAGTAATAGAATTAGGTTGTAAGACAGCTATAGCTATTTCAAAAAAAGTTTAATTTTCAAGTTCAGTATCCCAATACAAATAATCGCGCCAGGTATCATGAAGAAAATTTGGTGGAAAGTTTCTTCCATTATTTTGAAGAAGTATTGATGAAGGCTGAAAAGGTTTTTTATTTAATTTCATATCAGTATTATGAATTAATCTCCTGCCTTTTTTTAAATTACAAGTTGTACAAGCAGATACAACATTTTCCCATGTAGTTTTTCCATCTAAACATTTGGGAACTAAATGATCAAAAGTTAATTCATTTGCAGAAAAACGATTTACACAATATTGACATGTAAAATTATCCCTTAAAAAAACATTAAATCTTGTAAATGCTGGTTTTCTTTTTGGCGTAACATAATCTTTCAAAGCAATAACACTTGGCAATTTAAATGTTATGTTTGGTGAATGAACTTCTTGATCATATCTTTCAATAATTGATACACGTTCAAGAAAAACTGATTTTATTGCATCTTGCCAAGAACAAAGAGATAAAGGATAATAAGATAAAGGTCTGAAATCAGCATTTAATACTAAAGCAGGATTATTAAATATACTCATTTTATTTTTTATTAAACCAAATCATAAATATTAAATGTTACTATAATATGATGATTCGATTGCATTAAATAATTTTTTTAATAAATTCTTGAAATAAATTAATTGTTTTTAATGATATTGTGTGTTTATCATCATCAATTAAATGTGACTCGTAAGAATAATTATTTTTTTTAAGATAATTTATTGATTTATCAAAATTTACAACTGGTAAAATATTATCTTGAGATCCATGAGAAATAAATATGGGTGTTTTTTGTAAAATTTTATTTAATTTTTCTTCTTTTTGAATAATTCGTCCAGAAATAATTCCTATACCTGCGAGCCTTTCATTCAATCTTCTTGCTAATTCAAAGGTAATAATTCCACCTTGTGAAAATCCCATCACAACACAATCATTAATAGTTAAGTTAAGCTGTTCCAATGTATAATTAATTGTTTCCTTTAACTTTAAGATTGTTGATTCAATTTCTTGATTTATAGATTCATATTCTTTTGGTCCAGCATCAGCAATGTAAACACCTCCGGGATATAAATCAAACCATTGATATCCCATTATGTTACCATTAATAATACCGGGTCCATTTAATGATATATAGTGCATTCCCCATTCATCTCTATCTAAAGGCTCAGCTAAATGCATAAAATTAGAAGCATTATCTCCATAGCCATGAAGCATTACCATTAATTTTTGAGGCTTATCATGCTTTGAAAATGAGGGGCCTCTAAGTAAATTATCCATAATATTTAATATGTATGAATTCTTGTTTCATTCAAGAAAAGTTTTATATAAAAAGATATATATGGGAACAATGCAGATAATACTTGTGCTTTTTATGGCCGCTACACTAGGAATAGTTATATTTGGGGTAATAGCAATGGCTATAAATGGTAAAATTAACAAAAATCACAGTAATAAATTAATGCGTTTAAGGGTTTTATTTCAAGCAATTGCGATACTAATATTTGTTATAATTGTTTGGTTGGCAAGAAATTAGGGAAAATTTAGAGACTGGAAAATATTATCAATTTTTAGTATATATAATTAAAGAGCTAATATGGGAATTCATTTTAATCACAAATCAAAAGCGGGAGACCGCAAAATGCAAAAAGAGCTAAAACTTAAAATGAAAGCTGAAGAACGTAAAAAAAAACGTGAAGAACAAGAGCGATTAAAACAAGAAGATGAAATGAAAAAGTTGGAGGAACTTACTAGACCTGACAAACCTCCCACTAAATAAAGTTTTATTATATCTTTATTATACTGGATGATTGTTTCTTATAAACTTTTTTAATATTTCTAAAGCTTGTCCTGCTTCCTCTAGTAATATCATATGACCACAGTTTGGTATTATTTCAACTTCTGATGTTTTAATATGTTCGGCTAATTTTTTTCCCTCTTTTAAAGGACACATTCTATCTCGATCACCAAGAATATTTATAGCTGGACATTTTATCTTTTTTGCCGCTTCAAAACCATTTTTATAATTATCACAAGCTCTAAAATCAACACCAAGAGCATTTTTAACTGAACCATTAATAACAATTGATCCACCCAAATTAATATGGTGAAGACCAGGTACTGGATGGCCACCAAAATGTCCAGCAGGACCATGAGCCCAATCCATCATAAGATCTACTGCCTTAGGGTCTCCTTTTTCTGCTAAATCTAAAAGTTCAGGATTCATTGGTATTGCTCCAGCTCCTCCCATCAAACCTATAGATTTTATTTTATCTGGAAACTGTGAAGCACATTCCAAAACAACCAAACAACCTTGTGAATGACCAACTAAAGAGGCTTCTTCCATTTCAACTGAGTCAATTACATCTGCAATCCATTTTCCTTGTTCTTCAATAGACTCTAATGCAGGGCCCTCTGAATACCCATGTCCAGGAAGATCAATTGCTAAAACACTATAACCATGAAATGCAAAATACCTAGTTTGTAAAACCCATGTTATATGACTTAATCCACTACCATGAATAAAAATAATAAGAGGTTTTTTTTTATCAAATGGCCTTCCTCCAGTAGATGCAAAAACCTCTTTATTATTTACTTTAAACTTCATTTATTAGCTACCAATCTTGGTTTTTTTGCTGCTCTAAAACCATCTTCAAAATCATTGATAATATCATCAATGTCTTCAATCCCTACTGAAAGTCTAATCATATCATGAGACATGTTTGCTAATTTCAAAGTGGCTTCATCCATTTGTGAATGTGTCGCTGATGCTGGATGAATAACAAGTGTTCTTGTATCACCAACATTTGCTAAATGAGAAGCTAGCTTAACGTTATCGATAAATGCAGCTCCTGCTTCTTTTCCTCCTTTAATACCAAAAGCAATCATTGAACCAGTACCTTTAGGTAAAAGTTTTTTTGCTAACTCATAGTCAGGATTATCTTTAAGGCTTGCATGAGAAACCCAAGCAACACTCTCGTGATTACTTAAATATTCAACCATCTTTAATGCATTTGAACAATGTTTTTCCATTCTTACAGATAAAGTTTCAATTCCTTGAAGAACATTCCATGCATTTTGAGGGCTTAAGCATGGGCCCATGTCTCTCATTCCTTCAGCTCTAGCTTTCATTGTAAAAGCTACTGGACCAAATTCTTCTGCAAAAGATAAGCCATGATAACCTTCATAAGGTTCAGTCATGGTTGGAAATTTATCAGTTTTAAGAAAATCAAATTTTCCTCCTTCTACCAATATTCCCGCCATTGAAGATCCATGACCAGCCATCCATTTCGTTAAAGAATGAATAACAAAATCCGCACCATGTTCTAATGGCTTAAATAAGTATGGTGTTTGATAGGTGCTATCAATTACTACAGGTATGCCAGCTTCATGAGCCATTTTAGATATCTCTGGCAAATTCATTAGTTCATTACCTGGGTTACCAACTAATTCTCCATAAATACATTTAGTATTTTCTTGTATAGCGTTTTTGAATCCTTCCGTATCTCTTGGTTTAACAAAAGTTGCTTTAATACCAAATTTAGGAAGAGTTAAACGAAATAGATTTACAGTTCCTCCATATAATTGAGAAGATACTACTACATGATCTCCAGCATTACATAATGTCATAATGGTTAAAAAAATAGCACTCATACCGGAAGCTGTAGCTAAAGCTGCTGTTCCTCCTTCTAATGCAGCAACTCGTTCTTCTAAAACTTGAACTGTTGGATTTGAAATTCTGCTGTATATATGACCACCACGCTCTAAATTAAATAAAGCAGCTGCATGGTCAACATCATCAAACATATATGATGTAGTTTGATATATCGGCACTTGTCTAGAGCCTGCATTTTTACTTGGCATGTAGCCAGCATGCAAACTCAACGTATCAAATTTATAAGTTTTTGGATCCATATTAAATCTCCTTTGCTTTCTTTCTTAGTTCAAATTTCTGTATTTTTCCCGTAGAAGTTTTTGGCAATTCCCCAAAGATAACATATTTTGGCCTTTTAAATCCAGCCATATTTTCTTTACAAAATTGAATTATTTCCTCATCCGTGACATTTTTACCTGGTGACAATTCTACAAAAGCACAAGGTGTCTCACCCCACTTTTCATCTGGTTTAGCTACAACTGCAACTAATGATACTGCGGGATGTTTTGCTACTACATTTTCTACCTCTACAGATGATATATTTTCACCACCTGAAATTATAATGTCTTTTGAGCGATCTTTAATTTGAATATACCCATCCGGATAAACAACGGCTAGATCTCCGGAATGAAACCATCCATTTTTCATGGAAGTTTTTGTAGCTTCTTTATTTTTATAATATCCTTTCATTACAATGTTACCACGAATAAGTATTTCACCCATAGTTTCACCATCCATTGGCACGCGATGATAAGTTACAGGATCAGCAACAATAACTTCTTCTGTATTTGGATATCGTACTCCTTGCCTTGAATTTATGTCAGCTTTTTCAGCTTTAGAAAGTCCATTCCACTCTTCATTCCATGAACACTGTAAAATATGACCATAAGTTTCAGTTAAACCATAAACATGCATAACTTCAAAACCAAGATTATCCATCTTTTCAAGTATTGCACTTGTTGGAGGCGCACCTGCAGTTAAAACAAATACTTTATGATTAATTTCTTTTTTATCTTTTTTATCTGCATTAGCAATTAAACTTAAAACTATTGGCGCACCTCCAAAATGAGTAACTTTATGTTGATCAATTAAATTATAAATATCTTTTGCAATAATATACCGACAACATATAACTTTTGCGTGTATTAATGCTGCTGTCCAAGGATAGCCCCATCCGTTGCAATGAAACATTGGAACAGTATAAAGAAATGTTAATTTATTAGGCATATTCCATGCAGTTACGCTTCCTGTTGACATCAAATAAGAGCCTCGATGATGGTATACAACACCCTTAGGTTTTCCAGTTGTTCCAGAGGTATAACTTAATGAAATTGCTTGCCACTCATCTTCAGGTAAAGACCAATTAAAGTTATTATCACCTGACATAAGAAAATCTTCATAAGTCCAATTACCAATTTTTTCCCCCTCACCTTCTTTAAAAATGGCTTGGTCATCATGAATATCAATTATTGGAATTTTTTTACCATAAATTTTAAGTGCTTTTTTTATTATTGGTGAAAATTGAGTGTCAGTAATTAATAATTTTGCATCACTATGTTCTAAAATATAGGCAATAGTATCGGGATCGAGCCTTGTATTAATAGTATTAATAACTGCTCCTATCATTGGAATAGAATAATGTGCTTCAAACAATTCTGGAGTATTAGCTGCAATAATAGAAACTGTTGATCCTTTAGTTATACCTTGTTTACTTAGGGAGCTTGCAAACTTGGTGCATCGATTATAAGTTTCAAGCCAAGTATACTTTCTATTACCATAAACTAGTGAGTCGTAATTAGGATATATATCTTTTACACGAGAGATAAAACTTAAAGGAGACAATGGAACAAAATTAGCAGAGTTTTTATCTAGATTTGTATTAAAATTATTCACTATTCCTCCAAAAAATAAATAGATACTATAAGAAATTAAATTAATTTACTAATGGTTTTCCTGTTTCTAATGTGTGTATAATTCTTTCTTGTGTTTTAGGCATCTGGATTAGCTTCATGAAAGCTTCAAGCTCTAAATTATAAAGATCATCCTCACTTATATCTGAATTTATATTTGTATTACCTCCACTGAGAACAAAAGCTATCTGTTTACCAACCTCTAAACCATGATCCATAATTTTCTTTTCTCTATGCAATTTTTCAAGTTTTTCATACATTTTATCTCGAACAGAGTTTCCACCAAGTTTAAATATTGGTTGATTTGGTCTTGAATAATTGTTTTCAATTGTCTTCAATAAATCAATAGCTGTGGTAAGCTGTCTATCTCTATTAATAACAACTTTATCTTTATTTAGGAAAAATTGATTAGGCTTAGCTTCATTTGGAGAAGCTGAGGTAACAGCATAACCTATAAGATCAAATACTTTCATTGATGCAAATTCAGAATTTTCTTTACCTTCAGGTGTTTGAAGCCACCGCCATAACATTTCTTTACAGCCACCACCTGCAGGAATTAAACCAACCAAGGATTCAACAAGGCCTAATACAACGTTAGTATGTGATACTGAATAATCACAGTGAAGAACAACTTCAAATCCTCCTCCAATTGCTAAACCTGATGGTGCGGCTATAAAAGGTTTTTCAGCATATTTAATTGTTTTACAAGTTTTTTGAAAATCAATGATAAATTTTTCAATTTTTGACCACTCATTATTTTTTGCAAAATCCATCACATAATTTAAATTTACTCCTGCAGAAAATTGCATTGCTTCATTAATTACAATTGTGCTTTTATTATTTTGAGCTGCTTGATTAAGTGCAAGCATTGAATCAGTATCAAGGGCATTTGCTTTAGTTGTAAATTCTACAATTTGATAAGATGATGCATCTTTAACATTAGCAGATGGATTATTAAAAGTTTTTTTTAGTTTTAAAGAACGCAAATTATCAATACTTTTATCTAAATATCCAGGTCTTTTTTCAAATATAAAATTGTTTTTAATTGAATTAAAATAATTTATGTCAGAATTTTCTTTAATAAAAGCATTGGTATTAATATTAGATAACATTTCAAATGGGCCTACTGTCCAATTAAAACCAAGTCTGAGAGCATCATCTATATCAATATATTTCGAGGAAACATCTGGTATTAGAAATGCAGCATAACGAATAACTTTTGTTAAGATTGATTTAGCGTATTCTCCATACTTATCTTTTCTTTCAATAAGTTTTTTTATATTTATTTTATCACCTAAGTCTAAATTTATTTTTTTACTCGGGTGGTACTCACCTGTGTCTAAGTTAATAGCTTCAAGTATTTTTTTTCCATCTGTTTTATTTATTCTATAAAAACCACCTTTGCCTTTTCTTCCAGTATATCCTGACTCAATTAATTTTTTTACTAATGGAATTTCTTTTGCAACTTCATGAAAAGGATCTTCGCTTGGTAATTCTTTTATAAAACTTTTCAGAACATCAGCCATTAGATCAATACCAATAAGATCGTACAAACCAAAAATACCTGTTTTAGGAATTCCCATTGGTCTTCCAAATATTGCATCTGCTTCCTCAATAGAAATATTTTTTTTAAATGCTTCTGTCATTGCTACTTGCATTGCATAAACACCTATTCTGTTTCCAATAAAACCAGGTGTATCGTTACAAATAATTACTCCTTTGCCAAGTTGCTCATCACAAAATAGTTTTAGTGAATTTATTTTTTCAATATCATTTATTGGCTCAGTAACAATTTCCAATAAAGACATATATCGAACGGGATTAAAAAAATGTGTTATGCAAAAGTTCTTTTTCATTTCATCCGACATATTTGCTGATAATACTTTTAGAGGAATTGTTGATGTATTAGAGGAGACTATTGATGAAGTTTTTCTTACATTTTGAATTTTTGAGTAAATATCGTGTTTAATATTTATTCTTTCAACAACAGCTTCAACAATCCAATCGGCTTCAGATACTTCTTTGAAATGGTCTTCAATATTTCCAGTTTTAATTAAACTAGCTTTCATTATCTCAACTAAAAGAGGCGGTTTCGATTTTATTATTCTTTCTTTTGCATTTTCTGTTATTTGATTTCTTGACCCTTCTTTGCTTGGTAAGTCTAGTAAAGTTACATTTATACCTGCATTTGCTACTTGAGCAGCAATGCCACTACCCATTGTACCTGATCCTATAACTACTACTTTTTTGATATTCATTTGAAATGTAAAATCCAGCTTATATAAGAAAAAATTGCTATAGGAAAATAATTTAAGCATAATAGTGGAAATTAATATAAATATCTCTTATAGGCCGAAAAAATGAAAAAAAATCCGTCTCGCAATGTCCATTTTACAAAAGGGTCAAGTAATCTTTTAGATACAATAAATGCATCTATTGATGTAGATCAGCGTCTCTACAAAGAAGATATCTTAGGCTCTATTGCGCATGCAAAAATGCTAGGAAAACAAAAAATAATATCAAAAAAAGATGAAACAAATTTAATCTCTGGCCTAAAATCTGTTCAAAAAGATATTGAAAAAAATAAAGTATTTTTTTCAAAAAAACTTGAAGATATTCATATGAATATAGAAAATTTATTATTAAAAAAAATTGGTAAAGTTGCTGGTAAATTACATACCGCTAGATCAAGAAATGATCAAGTTGTTACAGATTTGAAGTTATGGATTAAAAGTAATTCATTATTACTTGATTATGAATTAAAAAATTTTCAAAAAACATTAATTAATGTTGCAAAAAAAAATACTGCAACAATCATGCCAGGATATACACATTTACAAATTGCTCAGCCAATTACACTTGGTCATCATATATTAGCTTATGTAGAAATGATTGGAAGAGATCGATCAAGATTAAATGACTGTTTATATCGGTTAAATGAAAATCCATTAGGTTCTGCTGCTCTTGCTGGTACATCATTTCCTATAGATAGAAAATATACAACTAAAGAACTTGGTTTTAGAGAGCCAACTAAGAACGCAATGGACAGTGTATCTGATAGAGATTTTGTAATTGAATTTATTTTTGTAATGTCTTTGGCATCTGTTCATTTATCGAGAATTGCTGAAGAAATAGTTTTATGGTCTAACCAACAATTTAACTTTATTATTTTACCAGATGAACTTTCAACTGGAAGTTCAATAATGCCGCAAAAGAAAAATCCTGATGGAGCTGAGTTAGTTAGAGGGAAAACCAGTATTATTATTGGTAATTTGGTTTCAATATTAAATATTATTAAAGGGCTACCCTTATCTTATAGCAAAGATCTTCAAGATGATAAAAGTCTCGTTTTTAATTCATTTGATAATCTAATTCTTTGTTTAAAGGTTATTAATGAAATTATATCTAAATCTAATTTTAATAAAACTAGAATGAAAGAAGTTGTTGACAAATCTGACTCAACAGCAACTGATTTAGCTAATTGGTTAGTTAAAAATTTAAATTATTCATTTAGAGATGCTTATAAGATAACTGGTAAAATTATTGTTTATTGTCAACAAAATAAATTAAATATAGAATCCATATCTCTAAAAGAATTACGAAAATTCGATAAAAAAATTAGTATAGAAGCTATGAATGTATTATCATCTTCAAATAGTGTAAATAGTAAATCAAGTTTTGGAGGTACTTCACCTGAAAATACTAAAAAAATGATTAAATTTGCTATAAAAAAATACTTAAAATAATGAAAAAAATTTTATTAATTATATTTTTATCATGTCTTTATGGATGTGGCAAAGTAGGTCCTTTGAGTTTACCAGAAGATCAAGTTGATAAATCAGTCATTTCTTATCCTTGTGATGATGATTGCTTAGAAAGATTTGAAGAAGAAAAAAAACGCCAACAATCTGTAGTCGTAGAGACAGAGTAATGTTAAAATTTAATAATAATGTTCCCTTTATTGAGGGCACCTCTTTAAATGACATTATGAAAGTATGTCAGACACCTTTTTATATATATTCTCAAGATTTAATTACTAAAAAAGTTGAAATGACAAAAAAAGCTTTAGGAAATAAAATTTTTTTTTCAGTAAAATCTAATTCCAATCAAGCTATTCTTAAATTGATGCAATCGCTAGATATTGGTGCAGACGTAGTTTCTATTGGAGAACTTAAACGTGCAATAAGTGCAGGATTTCATCCAAATAAGATAATTTTTGAAGGTGTTGGAAAATCAAAAAATGATTTAATATATGCTAGCCAAAAAAATATACATTTGATTAACGCAGAGTCATTAGAAGAAATCAAATTAATAGAAAAAATAGCTGGTGATACAAACAAAAAAATCAATATTGGAATAAGATTAAATCCTAATATTGATGGTGGAACTATTAAAAAAATTTCAACAGGTAAAAAAACTGACAAGTTTGGAATTGAAATAGAGGATATCAAAAATATTATTAACTTAATAAAAAACTGTTCCAATATAAAGCTAATAGGTATTAGCTGTCATATAGGTAGTCAAATAAGTGATATTAATGCATATAAAAATACATTTTTAGAAATGAAAAAAGCTGCAGATAAATTTGTAGAAGCTGGAATAAATATTAAACATGTTGATTTAGGTGGTGGTTTTCATGTTAAATATAATGGAAATGATCAAGAATTTAATATTAATGATATTAAAAAAGAACTAGATCAATGCTTTATTAACTCAACTTATGAATTATCATTTGAACCTGGGAGATATTTAATTGCAGAAGCAGGTATACTTGTTACTTCAATATTAACAAAAAAACAAAATGGAGGCATTAACTATTTAATTGTTGATGCAGGTATGAACACTTTAATTCGTCCCGCTATGTATAATGCTCACCATAATATTGAGGCAATTAACAAAAAATCAGAAAAATTAATTAATTATGCTATTGCCGGTCCAATATGCGAAAGTTCAGATATTTTTCTAAATAATATTGAACTTCCAGAACAAAATATTGATGATATACTAATAATTAAAGACACGGGTGCATATGGAAAAGTGATGTCATCAAATTATAATTCTAGAACATTACCTCCGGAGGTTATTGTGCATAAAGATAAATTTGCTATGATTTTTATTCCTGAAAAAATTGAAAAAAATATATTGGAAGATATTATCCCAACTTGGATGTAATCAATTAAGCACATTATGAATTATTTTTGATAAATCTTCAACTATAAGATTGAGATTAAAAAAAAACTCTTCTATGTAAAAGTTAATTAAAACAAGTGTATTTAACCCATATAATTTTGATATCCAAATCCCAAAAAAAATTAAAGCCAATAAAATAACTACAATAGAAGAATTAATTGCACTTGGTTTTTCTTGTTTAACCAAAGTGCTTGGTAAATTTTTTATTTGAATATTTTTATTTTCATTGTTATTTTCAGAATTTTTTAAATTTTCGTTTTCTATTTTTTTATTTATTTTTGGTGACAAGGAAGATGTTAATTCAACTGTATCTATGTCTTGAAACCATTGATGTCCGCAATTTGCACATTCAACCATTCTTCCATTAGGTTTTAAATCTGCTGAATTTATTAAATATTTAAAATCACAATTTGAGCATACAATGAACATAAATTATATATAGATCAGTCTACCTAGTATATAAAACAAAATAATTAATTATGTTAATATTTAGAAGTGTTATATTTTATATTTTGCTAACTTTTTGGACATTATTCATGGGTATATTATGTATTCCATATTTAGTACTCCCTAATAAATTCTTAAAAGTCCCAACAAAATTATGGATAAAAGTAATATTTATTTTCTTATCAAAAATTTGTAATATTAAACATAATATCCAGGGATTAGAGAATATTCCTAAAAGCTCTGTGTTAGTAGTTTCAAAACATCAATCTGCTTTTGAAACATTGGCACTATATTATTACCTAAAAGATTGTTTCTTTATACATAAAAGAGAGCTTTTTTTTATACCAATTTTTGGTCAATATTTATTTAAATCAAATATGGTTGCTATTGATAGAGATGGTGGAACAAGAACAATGAGAAAAATGTTAGATAAGGTAAAGTTAAAATTAAAGTCAGGAAGTTCTATAATTATCTTTCCGGAAGGAACGAGAAAAGTCCCTGGAAGTAAGCCTGACTATAAAACAGGATTTATAGGAATATATAATCACACAAAAAAGAAAATTCTTCCAATAGCTGTAAATTCAGGTTTATGTTGGCCAAAACACTCATGGGTTTTAAAAGATGGAGTTATTACGATAAAAATTTTACCAATAATAAATGAAAATCTAGATAAAAAAACAATACTTAATACAGTAAAAGAAAATATAGAAACTGCTTCTAACAAACTTTTAACTTCTTAGTTTTTCTCTGTTGGATCAAAAGTACCAGCTTGTCCAATTTCTTCAATTATTTTTCTAATTTCTTTAGATTTAGCAAATTTTTTTTCTAAAAAATTTAAATCATTATTTCTTATTGCTTTTTGGTAAGTTAATAAATCTTCACTAAAACGTCCTAACATTTCTAAAACTGCATCTTTATTTTTTTCATAAACATCTCTCCACATAATGGGATCACTGCCAGCTAATCTTGTAAAATCTCTAAAACCTGCTGCAGAATATTTAATAACCTCATCTTTCATTTGCTTTTCAAGCTCAGTAGCTGTTCCAACAACTGAATATGCAATAAGTTGTGGTATATGAGAGGTCATTGCTAAAACTCTATCATGACGTTCTGCATCCATTATTTCTATAGTCATTCCAAAAGATTTCCAAATATTTGATATTCTTTCTATAAATATATCTTTTGAATTTAAAGGTGTAATAATACAGTATCTATTATCAAATAATTTTGCAAAACCATGCTCAGGTCCACTTTTTTCTAAACCTGCTATTGGATGAGCAGGTAAAAATAATATTTTTTTATTGTTTACCAAAGATTTATAATCATTAATTACACTGACTTTTGTTGAGCCAACATCAGTAATTAAAGTGGGCTCTTTAATAAAATTATTTAATTTCTTAAATATATTTCTATAGGAACTTAGTGGAGTACAAATAAATATTACATCAAACTGAAAAGAAATATCATCAATACTTTCATAAATATCTTCTACTATATTTAATTTTTTTGTCATTTTAATTATTAATTTGTCATTATCAACTCCATAAATTTTTTCTGAAATTTTTTTTTCTTTAATTACTCTAGCAATAGAAGATCCGATTAATCCCATTCCAATAATTAAAATTGACTTATAAGAATTGTTATTCATTTAGACTTTTTAGACTTTTAATTGTTTGTTCCATCTCTTCTTTAGTACCAATACTAATTCTAAGAAAGTTTGGAAGGCTATAACTATCCAAACGCCTAATAATAATACCATCTTTTAAGAGATGATTTGAAATTTTATTAGCTCCATCAATAGACGTTTCGATCAAAGAAAAATTGCCCTCGGTTGTTCTTGTTTTAATATTTAAATTTTTTAGCTCATTTTCAAACCAGGTTTTAATTTCAGTATTTATTTTTACAATCTTATCAATGTATTGATGATCTTCTAGAGCTTTAATTGCCAAAGCCTGAGATATAGATGTTGTATTAAATGGAGGTTTAATTTTTTTTATTATATCCGCAACCTTTTGACTAGTATAACACCAACCAATTCTTAAAGCTGCAAGTCCATAAGTTTTTGAAAAAGTTCTAGTCAAAATTATATTTTCGAACTCATTTGAAAGACTAAAGCCTTTGTCATAATCTGACTTTTCCACATATTCAACATAAGCGCCATCAATAACTACAATTATATTTTTAGAGATATTTTTCATTAGTTTTATTATTTGATCTCTAGCTAAATAAGTTCCTGTAGGATTATTAGGTGAAGCAATATATATTACTTTTGTGGAGTGATTTATATTTTCAATTATTGTATCAACATTAAGATTAAAATTTTTATCTTCTTTTATTTTTTTTGGTACTGCTCCAACAACTTTACTAACAATCGAATACATTTCAAAGCCATAATTTGCATGTAATATTTCATCTCCATCCTGACAAAAACCTAATGCAGCAAATAATAAAATTTCATCAGACCCTGACCCCAGTATTATTCTTTCTTTATCTAATGAAAACCTCTCAGAAATAGCATCTCTAAGCGTTGATCCGTCAATCTCCGGGTATCTATTTAAATTCTTTTTTAAATTTTGAGCTTCTAATACCTCAATGATTTTTGGAGATGGTCCATATGGATTTTCATTAGATGAAAGTTTAATAATTTTTTTTTCAGTATCTAGAGTTGATTTTCCACCTTTATATATATTTATATTTTTAATTGATCTTTTTGATTGAATATCAGAAACATTAATTTTCTGTAATTTTTCAGAAGATTGAAATATTTCTCTCCATAATCTTACTATTGTATCTTTTGAATATGATCCTTCTGATTTATTTATCAATCGATCAAGAATTTTCTGTTCTCTATCTAAATCAACAACAGTTTCTTCCTTTTTATGTTTGCCAATTTTTAATACTATTTCTGATCGATTTGATAATAGTTTCAATATTTCATCATCGATTAAGTTGATTTTCTCCCTTAGAGCATCTAGTTCGTCATTTTTCATAATTTGGCAGGTTCCTTTACAAATTATCGAGGCATAAATCAAAATAAAGTAACATATATTTTAAAATATCACCAATTATTGACTTAGATAAATATATAAATATAAGCATTTTTACACCGATTTGATACAGCTTGCGGGTGGAGCAATGATCAGCTAAAGCGTTATAAATCCATCTAAAGCTCATCAAACGGTCACTATTATGAGTGATACAAATATAATAATTAAAAATGACCCTAAACTTGAATGTGATATTGCATTAATTGAAAATGCAAATTTTAATTTAGAGTCTGGAGAAGTATTAAAAAATTTAAAAATTGCTTTTAAAACTTTTGGTCAATTAAATAATAAAAAAACAAATGCGATCTTAGTTTGTCATGCACTTACTGGAGACCAATACGTAAGTGGTACTAATCCATTAACAGGTAGAGAGGGATGGTGGTCAAAAATGGTCGGACCAAATAAACCTGTAGATACAAATAAATTTTATGTAATTTGTTCTAATGTTATTGGTGGATGTTCAGGATCAACTGGACCAAAAGAAATAAATGATAAAAATAGTGAAATTTATGGTGGAGATTTTCCATCCATAACAATAAAAGATATGGTTAATGCCCAATCTCTTCTTGTAGATAAATTAAATATTAAGAAATTATTTTCTGTAATTGGTGGTTCAATGGGTGCAATGCAAGCACTTCAATGGGCAATTGATTATCCTGAAAAAATATCAAATGTAATTCATATTGCAGGCGCTTTAAAACATTCTGCTCAAAATATAGCATTTCACGAAGTAGGTCGCCAAGCAATTATGAATGATCCAGTTTGGAAAAATGGTAAGTACTTTGAAAGTAATGAAAGACCTGAACGGGGTTTATCTGTTGCTAGAATGATTGCTCATATAACATATCTTTCTGAAGATGCTATGCATCGAAAATTCGGAAGAAAATTACAATCAAGAGATATTATTTCATTTGGATTTGATGCTGATTTTCAAGTAGAAAGTTACTTAAGATATCAAGGTAAGTCATTTGTAGAAAGATTTGATGCTAATTCATATCTTTATTTAACTAGAGCTATGGACTACTTTGATCATGACGATACATTTAAGAAAAAAATTGAATTTAGTCACAAACCAAATAATCATATAAAATATTTGATTGTTTCATTTACTTCCGATTGGTTATTTCCAACAACAGAAAGTAAAATTATTGTTAATAATTTAAATAATCTTGCAAGACAGGTAAGTTTTTTAGAAATTGAAACTGACAAAGGTCATGATAGTTTTTTATTAGATGAACCACAATTAGATAGTTTAATAAATGGTTTTTTAATAAGTAATTTTGGTAAAATAAATGAATAAAATCGCTAGCATAAGGAAAGATTGGAAACTAATCGAAACATTAATTGAAGAAAATAGAAGTATATTAGATATTGGCTGTGGAGATGGTATGCTTATGGAGCAACTTGAAAAAAATCTAAATGCCAAAACTTATGGAATAGAGATAAATAGAGATTTGGCATCCAAAGCTATTGCAAGAGGATTTAATGTCATTCAAGGAAATGCTGAAATTGATCTATCTCAATACTCAAATCATAGTTTTGACTATGTTATTTTAAGTCAAACATTGCAAGCAATGATGAAACCTAAAGAAATACTATCAGAACTATTAAGAATAGGATCAAGGGCTATTGTGTCTTTTCCAAACTTTGGTCATTGGAAAATTCGATTTCAACTATTAATTTCAGGAAGAATGCCTGTTACAGAAGGTTTACCTTATACTTGGTATGACACACCAAATATTCATTTCTTTACAATTAAAGACTTTTTAAAACTTTGTAATGATATGAATATAGTGATTGAAAAAAGTATTGGCTTATCATCTAGAGGAAGACAGTTTGATATTAATGATTCCTTAACAGGTGTTAATTTTTTTACTCATGAAGCAATATTTTTACTTAGTTATAAAAATTATGAACCTATAAAAATAAAATCTTCAAAAAAAATATTTAGTAAAAATTCTGTAATCGCAAGTTAATGAACTCAGTAAAAGTTAAAGTTATAAATCAATTAAAAGATAATTATTCATTTATAATATATAGTAAAAATGGAAAAGCTTGTGTAATTGATCCAGCTGAAAGTTTGCCAATTATTAAATTTATTAAGAATAATAATTTAAAAATAAAAGATATATTCATTACTCACCACCACAAAGATCATACTGGTGGCATTGAAGGATTAATTAAAATTTTTCCTCAAGTAAATATTCATTCTCCAAGCTCTAATATAGAAAATACAAAATTTATTTTACAAAATAATGATGAAGTTGAATCAAGTATAAATTCTTTCAAAATTATTTCTACGCCTGGACATACATTAGATCACATAGTTTATTATGACAAAAATAACAAAATTTTATTTTGTGGGGATACTTTATTTAGACTTGGTTGTGGAAGAGTATTTGAAGGTACTTTAAATCAGATGTATTCAAGTTTACAGAAAATTAATGAAATAGAAAGTAAAACAGTAATATATTGTGGTCATGAGTATACTATGAAAAATCTAACATTTTTAGAAACGACTTTAGGCAAACAAAATTTGTATCTTGATATTAGACAAAAAATAGAAAGTGAAATTGAATTTCATAATCAATCAATACCCTTTGAACTGTATGAAGAAAAGTCATACAATTTATTCTTAAACCAAGAATCCAAAATTGGAGAATTAATCAAAAAGGAATTAAAGTTAGATAACTTTGAATTATTTAAATATCTAAGAGAAGGAAAGGATAACTTCTAAATTACTTAATTTTAAGTAAAAACAGATATTTTTAGTTTGACTATTAATAAGGTTCACTATAAACCCCGCGAAAAAAGGATCAAATGCTTGCAATATTTAAAACAGGTGGAAAACAATACTCAGCAAAAACTGGAGAAATACTTAAGGTTGAAAAACTTAGTGGTGTTAAAGGAGATAAAGTATCATTTACTGATGTATTAGCAATTTCTGATGCTAAAACTAATAATATTGGTCAACCAATTCTTAAAGATGCTTTTGTAGAAGCAAAAATTTTAGATCAGATAAGAGATAAAAAAATAATCGTTTTTAAGAAAAGAAAAAGACAAAATTATAGGCATACTCAAGGTCATAGGCAATATTTAACTGTTCTAAGAATTGAATCAATTTCTTTTGATGGAAAAAAATCTGTAGCTAAACCAGAAGTTAAAAAGCCAAAAAAGCTTGAAACGAAAGAAGTATCTAAAAAAGTAGAGAGTAAAGAGCCAAAAGTTGTAAAAAAGAAAGTTATAGCTAAAAAAACTTCAAAAAAAGCTTCACCAGTGAAAAAAAAATCAGTAAAGAAAACTGTGAAAAAAAAAACTAAGAGCAAAGTAGATAAGTAATGGCAACTAAAAAAGCAGGTGGTAGTTCAAGAAATGGTAGAGATTCAGCTGGTCGAAGACTTGGTGTAAAAAAGTTTGGCGGAGAAAATGTGCTTGCTGGCAATATTATTATTAGACAAAGAGGAACAAAGTTCCACCCAGGTAATAATGTTGGAATTGGTAAAGATCATACAATTTTTGCTACTACAAATGGAAAAGTTACTTTTAAAAAAACTAAAATACGCACTTACGTTTCAGTTGTTCCCGTACAACAATAATTTTTTATTAAATTTTCCTAATTTATGAAATTTTTAGATCAAGCTAAAATATTTATTTCTTCTGGAAACGGTGGAGACGGATGTGCAAGTTTTCGTCGTGAAAAATATATTGAATTTGGTGGGCCAAATGGTGGAGACGGTGGAAAAGGTGGAGATGTATTATTTAAAACAGATAACAATTTAAATACATTAATTGACTTTAGATATCAGCAACATTTTAAAGCTAAAAAAGGAGAAAATGGTAAAACAAAAAATCAAACAGGTGCAGATGGAAAGAATATAATTATAAAAGTTCCTCCTGGAACTGAAATATATTCTGAAGACAAATCAGTAAAACTATTTTACTTAGATAAAAAAAGTGAGGAAATTGTTGTACTCAGGGGTGGTAAAGGTGGTTTAGGAAATAATCATTTTAAAACATCTATAAATCAAGCTCCAAGAAAATTTACAAAAGGAGATATTGGAAATGGACAATGGGTATGGCTATCACTAAAATTATTTGCTGATATTGGTATTATTGGGAAACCCAATGCAGGTAAATCAACGTTTTTATCGAAAGTTTCCAATGCAAATCCAAAAGTTGGTGATTATCCCTTTACTACTTTACATCCAATATTAGGTACAATAAAAAAATTCGATAGAGAAATAATTATAGCTGATATACCAGGTCTAATTGAAGGGGCTCATGAGGGAAAAGGATTGGGTGACAAATTTTTAGCCCATATTGAAAAATGTAAATTTTTACTTCATTTAATTGATGTTAGTGATGATAATTGGAAAGAAAATTATAATATAGTTAGAGAAGAAATAAATAAATATAGTACAGAAGTTTCTAAAAAAAAAGAAATTGTAGTATTAACAAAGTTAGATATGCTTAATAAAAATAATTTAGATAAACTACAATCAATACAAAAAACTTTAAATAAAAATTTAATGGCAATTTCAAGCATTACAAATGAAGGATTAAATGAACTTATTAATTATCTTTTTAAATTAACCCTCTCAAATGATTAATAAATTTAAAAAAATAGTAATTAAAATTGGATCTAATTCTATTGTAGATCAAAAAACTAGAAAAATTAAATCCAAGTGGTTAAATGAATTATGTGATGATATATCTAAAATTCATAAAACAAAAAAAATAGCAGTAGTGTGCTCTGGAGCTATTGCTTTAGGATCTAAAAGTATATCTAAAAATAATTTAAGAAAATTAGAAGATAAACAAGCTGCAGCATCAATTGGTCAAATAGAATTAGCTCATCAGTGGAGAGATAAACTAAAAAAATATAAAATAGGGGTATCTCAAATTTTACTTACATTAGAAGACAGTGAAATAAGAAGAAGATATTTAAATGCAAAGAATACAATTTCTTCACTCCATGAAAAAAATATTATACCCATCATTAATGAAAATGATACAGTTGCAACTGAAGAAATTAGATATGGAGATAATGATAAATTAGCTGCAAGAGTTGCACAAATGATTGAAGCTGATTTGTTAGTCTTATTAAGTGACGTAGATGGATTATATGAAAATAATCCAAAAAAAACAAAGAACCCAAAAAAAATTAATGAGGTATATAAAATAAATAAAAAAATTGAAAACATTGCAAATAATCAAACTTCAGAATTGGGCAGTGGAGGAATTATGACAAAAATAATTGCTGCTAAAATTTGTATGGGCAATGGTTGCACAACAATAATTACAAATAGTAATAAAAAAAATCCTATAACTAGTATTAATATATATAATTCAACAATTTTTCACTCATTAGTGTCTTCACATTCATCGAAAAAAAAATGGTTGTTAAATCATTTAAATCCCTCAGGATCACTAAAAATTGATGATGGAGCTTCTATAGCTATTATTAAGAACAAAAGCCTTCTTCCTGCTGGTATAATTGGAATAAATGGAAAATTTAAAAGAGGTGATGTCATTACAATTGTTAAAAAAAATAATTCAAAAATTGCAATTGGCATATCAGCATATGATGTTAATGATATAAAAAAAATTATGGGAAAAAAAACTAAAGAAATTAATAAAATTTTAGGTTTCGAAGGAAGAGATGAAGTGATACATAAAGATAATTTGGTAAAATTTTATGAATAATATTGAAAAAGAAATAATTTCACTTGGTATAAATGCAAAAAAAGCGTCCTTAGAAATGAGGCTTTGTAAAACAAATGAAAAAAATCAAGCCCTAAATAACTTAATAAAAAATTTAAATCTAAACAGAGAACATATACTAAATGCAAATTTAATTGATTTAGAAAATGGTAGAAAAAAATTATTATCTAATCCAATTATAAATAGATTAACTCTAAAAAATGACTCAATTGACAATTTAATTAAAAGTATTGAAGATATAATTCTTATTCCTGATCCGATTGGAGTATTATTAGAAGAATGGGAAAGACCGAACGGCCTAAAATTTAATAAAATATCAACACCATTGGGTGTTTTAGGTGTAATTTATGAATCCAGGCCTAATGTAACTGTTGATGCGTCTTGTCTATCAATTAAATCTGGAAATAGTATTATTTTAAGAGGAGGAAGTGATAGTTTTTTCACATCAAAAGAACTTGTAAATAATATAACAAAATCCTTTGAAGAAGCTGGGTTACCTAAATTCTGTGTTCAAATGATTAATACACCAGAAAGAGAAGCAGTTGATAAGTTACTTCAAATGAATGATTATGTTGATGTTATTATTCCAAGGGGGGGTAAGGGCTTAATTGAGAAAGTTAATAAAGCTAGCAAGATACCAGTAATTAAACATCTAGATGGAATATGTCATGTATATGTAGATAAAGAAGCTGACTTAGAAATTGCAAAAAAAATAGTATACAACAGTAAGATGAGAAGACCTGAGATTTGTGGAGCAGCAGAAACAATATTAATAGATGAAAAAATTAAAGATAAGTCTTTAGAAATACTAAATCCACTAAAAAAAATTAATTGTGAAATAAGAGGGGATGAATATATTAAATCTTTGGATAAAAATTTTAAAACTGCAAAAATAGAAGATTGGTCATTAGAATATTTAGATAAAATTATATCTGTGAAAATTGTCTCAGGTGTTGAGGGTGCAATAAATCATATAAATAAATTTTCATCGGGACATACAGAGGCAATAATCACTAATAATGATGAAACTTTCCAGAAGTTTTATAATATGATTGATAGTGCTATCATATTAAAAAATGCATCAACACAATTTGCTGATGGCGGAGAATTTGGATTTGGAGCTGAAATAGGCATATCAACAGATAAGATTCATGTTAGAGGGCCAGTAGGCACAAAACATTTAACTACATTCAAATATGTTGTCCGTGGCAATGGGCAAGAAAGACCTTAATTGAAAAAAATTGGCTTGTTAGGAGGATCTTTTGATCCACCACATAAAGGGCATATTTTTATTTCTTTAGAAGCTAAAAAAATACTTAAATTAGATGAAGTATGGTGGTTAATAACTCCACAAAATCCTTTAAAAATTTCTAAACCTGCAACATATTCAGAAAGGGTTTATAATTGCAAAAAAATAACAAAAAATTTTCCAATAAAAATTATAGAAATTGAAAAAAAAATAGGATCTAAGTATTCTTATGAAACAATAAAATTTCTTTGCCAATATTACAAAAATATTAAATTTTTCTGGTTGATGGGTGCTGACAATTTAATTCATTTTCATTTATGGCAAAAATGGCAATCTATTTTTAATGATATCTCTATTGTTATTTTTAAAAGACATGGATATAATATTAAGGCATTGAAAAGTATCGCGTTTAAAAGATTTAAAAGTAGTAAAATTACAAAAATTAATTTTATTTATTCTGACTTTAATAAAACTCCTTCATGGTGCTTTATTGAAAATAAAGAAATTAATATTTCTTCTACAGAAATCAGAAAACAAAGAGACAAATTTAGAGGTAAAAATTAATAAAAAATCTTCACTCTCTGAATCTATTATTTTAATTTTAGATGACTCTAAAGTAGAAAATCTTAAAGTAATTGATTTAACTAACAAATCTTCAATTGCAGATTCATTTATAATAGCTACATGTAGATCAACTAGGCATGCTAACGCAACAGCAGATGATTTAATAAGAAAGCTTAAAAAAATTGGAATTAGATGTCCTAATCCCGAAGGGAAACCTCAGTGTGATTGGGTTATTGTGGATGCTGGTCAAATAATTGTTCATTTGTTTAGAAAAGAGATAAGAGAATTATATAATTTAGAAAAATTATGGGAAATTAACTTTGATTCATCAAAAATTAAACTAGCTTGATATTATGAAAAATTTAAAAAAATTTATTTTTAATGGAATTATTTATCTAGTATTTTTTTTAATTTATCCATTAACTCTTCAGGCTGCTTCAAATGATGAAGAAAAATATAAATATCTAGATTTATTTGGGCAGGTATTTGATCGTGTAAGATCTGCTTATGTTGATGAAGTGAGTGATAAAGAATTAATAGAAAAAGCAATTGATGGAATGTTATCTGGATTAGACCCTCATTCTGGTTACATGAATGAAGAGATTTGGCAAGAAATGCAAATGGATACCAAAGGAAAATTTGGAGGATTGGGAATAGAAATTACTATGGAAGAAGGTTTTGTTAAAGTAATATCTCCTATTGAAGATACACCAGCATATAAGGCAGGAGTATTAGCAGGTGACTATATAATTCAGATTGATGATACCCCAGTTTTTGGACTCACTTTAAATGAAGCTGTTGATCTTATGAGGGGCAAGAAAGGTGAGTCAATAATTATAACTATTTCAAGAGAAAATACTGAACCATTTGAATTAGAGATTATAAGAGATTTCATAAAAATAAGATCTGTAAAAAGTGAAATAATTAACAATGTTGGATATTTAAGAATAACTTCATTTAATGAGCAAACAGAGAGTGGACTCTTAAATGCCTTAAAAGAAATTAAATCAAATTCTAATGAAACTATCTTAGGATATATATTAGATGTTAGATCAAATCCTGGTGGTTTGCTAGATCAAGCGGTTAAAGTAACTGATTTATTTTTATCAAAAGGTGAAATTGTCTCTACAAGAGGTAGAGATAGAAAGGATATAAAAAGATATAGAGCAAAAAATAAAGATAAAATCAATGGTATGCCATTAGTTGTCATAATTGATGGAGGTTCTGCTTCAGCATCTGAAATAGTTGCAGGAGCTCTCCAGGATCATAGAAGAGCAATAATTATTGGTACTCAGTCATTTGGAAAAGGGTCTGTGCAAACGATAATACCTTTTCAAGTATCGGATAGTGAAAAAATAACAGGGATAAGATTAACAACAGCAAGATATTTTACACCTTCAGGAACATCTATACAAGGCAAAGGTATTATTCCTGATATAATAATTCAACAAGGTGAGTTTGAATCTTTTGATTACAAAAGGTTTTCAGAGTCAGATTTAAAAGACTCATTAGATAAAGATAAAAATATAGAAACAAAAATAAATGAAGAAGAGGATAATCAAATATCAAAAATTGAAGAAAGACTTAATTTGGATTATCAGCTTCAAAGAGCTGTAGATTTAATAAGGGTAATTAGTCTTTATGATGAAAAAATAGAATAAAATGAAACCAGAAGAAATAACAAAAAAAATTAAACCTTCTGTAAAGGCAAATAAAAATTTTTCAAAAATATTTTGTATTGGTTTAAATAAAACTGGTACAACAACTTTAGCAGCTACATTAGAAATATATGGATACTCGATACCCAATCAAATGAATCAAGAAATGGAAATATCTAAACAAACTTATTTTGGTAATTATCAACCTCTTAAAGAATTTGTAAATAAATATGATGCATTTCAAGACTTACCATTTTCAATAGATAATTATTATATTGTTGCAGATAGTTTATTTCCAAATAGCAAATTTATTCTTACAGAAAGAGATCCTGAAGAATGGTACAAATCACTGATTAAATACGATACGAAAAAATATAATATTGATAATATAAAAAATATAAAAGAAGAGGATTTAGAAAATAAATTTTTTTACTTATTTGAAGATTATAGAAAATTAACAATGCAAAAATATATTTCTAAGGTTGAAAATAATAAAATTGTTTATCATTGGAATTTAATTTATGACAAAGAAACTTATATAAATTATTACATACAAAGAAATGATCAAATTAAAAAATACTTTTCTAATAGAGCAAATGATTTATTAATTTTAGATTTATCTAAAGAAAAAAATACAGAAAAATTATGTAATTTTTTAAATATACCAATTAAATTTAAGTTTGATTTTCCACATCTAAATGCAACAAAAGATGAATAAAAAAAATTATAGAAAATGTGTTGGTATGATGATTCTAAACAATAAAAACGAAATTTTAGTTGGAAAAAGATTAGATCATCCCAGTGGTCATTGGCAAATGCCTCAAGGTGGAATTGATGAAAATGAAAACCCAGAAGAAGCTGTATGGCGTGAAATGCAAGAGGAAATTGGCACAAACAATGCAATAATGATTAAAAAATCAAAACAATGGATTAACTATAATATTCCTAAAGAAACATTAAATACTCTACCATGGGGACATAAATATGTAGGTCAGACTCAAAAATGGTTTTCATTTCGTTTTAATGGTGATGATAGTGATATAAATATTGGTACAGAAAATCCTGAATTTAGTGAATGGAAATGGACACATCATAATTTACTAGTAGAAAATATTGTTCCATTTAAAAGAAATACATATAAAAAAATATTAGAAGAGTTCAAAGATTTGTTTAACAATTAATGATTTTTACTAAATTTATAGTTTCCTATAAATATCTACATCAATCTTTTTTAATTAATAAAATATTATGGTCTTTAAACTATCTAAAGAAAATAGGTAGTAAATATAGAATTGATATTTCTTTAAACAAGCCAATCAAAGATCCTGAAACAAATTTTATTTTTTTATTTAATAGTGAAAAAATATTAAAAAAAAATTTTAATATAAAAATTAATTTACCTAAAAGTAAGGATGCTTTTTCCATTCTTAATTATAATAATAAAATTTTAATATATGCTGTTAATTACAGAGGGCTAATCTATGCAATTACTGAAATAGTTGATATAATTAAATTTTCTAAAAATAATAAATTAATAATCAAAAAAAATATTATTGAGAAACCATCAACAAAAATAAGAAGTATATCTAAATGTTTTGAAAGTATAGATGAGGATAAAGAATGGTTTTATGATAAAAAATCGTGGGATGAATATTTAACCTTATTAATATCTGAGCGTTTTAACAGATTTACTATCACATTAGGTATGCAATATAATTATCCTTATGGTAATGAATTTATAAAAGATGTTTATCTTTATTTACCCTACCCCTTTTTAGTCTCACCTAAAGGTTATAAAATAAAATTATCAAATTTTAATTCAAAAGAAAGAAATAAAAATTTAGATATTCTAAAATATATTGGTAAGGAAGCACATAAAAGAGGTTTAGAATTTCAAATAGCAATATGGACACAAAAATATGATTTTGATGATGTTCCAAATGCAAATTTTCAAGTTTTAAATTATCCTAGAGGTGTAAATTACGCAAGATACTGCAGAGACTCATTATCATTAATACTAAAAGAATGTCCTGAAATATCAGGTGTGACCTTAAGAGTTCATGTAGAATGTGGTATCCCAGAAAAAAGTTATTCTTTTTGGAAAATATATTTTGAAGCAATTAAAAAATGTGGTCGTTCAATTAATCTTGATCTTCATGCAAAAGGAATAGATGAAAAATTAATTAAACTTGGATTAAAAAATACAAAAAATTTATCTATCTCTCCAAAGTACATTTCAGAGCACATGGGATTGCCCTACCACCAAGCATCAATAAGAAAACAAGAATTTCCACCAAGAAAAAAAGTAGATAAGAAATGGAGTTTTAGTGAGGGTTCTAGAAAATTTTTAAGATATAGTTATGGTGATTTATTAAAAGAAAATAGAGATTACAATATTTTATACAGGATATGGCCTGGTACACAAAGAATTCTTCTTTGGGCAGATCATGAATTAGCCTCTGGATATGGAAAATTATCTACCTTTTGTAATTCTCTTGGCACTGAACTTTGTGAGCCTCTATCATTTAAGGGCAGAATGGGTACGGGTATTAAAGGAGGAAGGTATAATTATAAATTAAAAAAACTTAGAACCAAATATGATTGGGAAAAATACATTTATAATTATAGAATATGGGGAAGATTAAATTATAACCCTGATACAAAAAAAAATACATATCTTCGTTATTTAAATTATCATTTTGGATGTAATTATAAAGATATTTCAAATGCTCTTGCTAATGCTAGCAGAGTCCTTCCATTTATAACGCTTGTTCATGGTGTTTCAGCATCAAATAATTCATATTGGCCTGAAATTTATGAAAATATGAGTATTGTTAAAAAAGCACCATGGTTGCCATATAGCTATGATTTACAAAAGCATAGTAGATTTGGAATGTCTACTAGTTGTGATCCACAATTAATTATGTCTCCTAAAGAAATGGCAGATAAAATATTTAAAAATAGAACTATTAATAAATATTCACCTTTAACAATGATACTTTGGCTTGATAGATTTTCTAAAAATGCAAAAAATTATATTATTAGGGCTGCAAATAAAATTAAGAGAAAAGATAATTATGATTTTTTAAGAATATATATTGATGTAATAATACAATCTTCGATTGGAAAATTTTTCACTTATAAATTTAAAGCATCTATACTTTGGGAATATTACTTATTATCAAAGAATAAAAAAATCGGTGAAGAAGCTCTGAAAAATTATTTGAAAGCAAAAAAAGCTTGGGAGGTTGCAGCGAAAATCTCAAAAAAATATTACTTACCAGATCTTAGTTATGGTCCACAAAGTTGGTTGAGAGGCAGGTGGGATGATAGATTGCCAGCAATTAATAAGGATATTGATGATATGAGAGTTATTTTAATTAAAAATAAAAAAAAATATAAGAAAATAAAAAAAGATTTAAAAATAATAAATTATGTTGAAAACTGGAATGATAATCAAAATATTTTAGTTAATCATTTATCTCCTAAAAATTATATCAAAGGTGAAAAAATTTTTTTATCATGCAAACTTGATTTAAATAAAAATTTTCTGGGATATATTCATTTTAGAGAAGTTAACCAATCAAAAAAATGGATAAGAAAAAAATTAATTAAGAAACAAGGTATATATAAATCAATAATTTCCTCTAGTTTTACAAATACTAATTACCCAATACAATATTATTTCGAGTTTATAGATAATAAGCATTCAAAATTTTCACCAGGTTTTAATAAATTCTTATCAAATCAACCATATTATTTATTAAGACAAAAAAAATTTATAGATTTGAATTAATAAAATGAAGAATTAAGAGCTTCGATTTTCTTTTGAGCTATAAAAAGCTTATCTTTTGATTCATCAGTGTCTTTTGACTCTAATTCCTGTATTTCTTTTTCAATAGTTGATTTTTCAAGTGTATTAATTTCATCAACACTTTCTGCTAGAACTATACATTTTTCTGGATTTACTTCTACAAAACCACCAGATACAAAAAATGCTTTTAGTAAGTTTTTATCTTCTCCATAAACCATAACTCTTCCAGGTCTTAACGATGACATAACTTTGCTATGTCCAGGAAGAACACCTAGGTCACCATCCTTGCCAGGAACAATAATCATTCCTACATCATCATTAAATATAAGATTTTCAGGAGAAACTAAATCAAAAGAAATTGTTGTCATTATGCTGCTTCAGACTCTAATTTCTTAGCTTTTTCAATTGCTTCATCCATTCCACCTACCATATAAAATGCAGCTTCTGGCATATGATCATATTCACCTTTAACTAGTCCATCAAAACTTTTAATTGTATCTTCAAGATCAACATATTTTCCTGGTGATCCAGTAAATATTTCTGCAACAAAGAAAGGTTGGCTTAAGAATTTCTCAATCTTTCTTGCTCTTGCAACAGTAAGTTTGTCTTCCTCGGATAGTTCATCCATTCCAAGAATAGCAATAATATCCTGCAGACTTTTATAAGTTTGTAATACTCTTTGCACTTCCCTTGCAACTCTGTAGTGATCATCGCCAACAACTTGTGGGTCTAGAATTCTTGAAGTTGAATCAAGTGGATCTACAGCAGGATAAATACCTTTTTCTGAAATTGCTCTATTTAAAACTGTTGTTGCATCTAAGTGAGAAAATGAAGTTGCTGGTGCAGGATCTGTTAAGTCATCAGCAGGAACATAAATTGCCTGAACTGAAGTAATAGATCCTTTTTTTGTTGTTGTAATTCTCTCTTGTAATGCTCCCATATCAGTTGCCAGAGTTGGTTGATAACCAACAGCTGATGGAATACGTCCAAGAAGTGCAGATACTTCTGATCCAGCTTGAGTAAATCGAAAAATATTATCAACAAAGAATAATACATCTTGACCTTCTTCATCTCTAAAATATTCTGCTTGTGTTAACCCTGATAATGCTACTCTTGCCCTAGCTCCAGGAGGCTCATTCATTTGTCCATAAACTAATGCAACTTTAGAGTCTTTACCTTTAAGATCAATAATGCCTGACTCAATCATTTCGTGGTATAGGTCATTACCTTCACGCGTTCTTTCACCAACGCCAGCAAACACAGAATAGCCACCGTGTGCTTTTGCAATGTTATTAATCAGTTCCATAATCAATACAGTCTTACCAACACCAGCTCCGCCAAATAATCCGATTTTACCACCTCGAGCATATGGTGCTAATAAATCAACAACTTTAATTCCAGTTACAAGAACTTCTGTTTCTGTAGATTGATCAACAAACTCAGGGGCAGGTCTATGAATGGGATAGGTTTTTGTTGCACCGATATCACCTCTTTCATCAACAGGTTCACCAACAACGTTCATAATACGGCCTAATGTTTCTGGACCTACAGGCATAGAAATAGGGGCACCTGTATCTGTTGCTGTTTGACCTCTTACTAATCCATCAGTTGTGTCCATAGCAATCGTACGAACTGCATTTTCACCCAAATGCTGAGCAACCTCAAGCATTAATTTTGTTCCATTATTATCAACTTCTAGAGCATTCATGATTGCAGGAAGTTCACCATCGAACTCTACATCCACAACGGCTCCAAGAACTTGTGATATTTTTCCAGTTAAATTATTAGCCATAAATCCCCCTTTTAAACTGATTCAGCTCCAGAAATAATTTCAATTAATTCTTTAGTTATAAACGCCTGGCGCGTTCTGTTGTATTTTAATGTTAAACTATCAATCATCTCACCAGCATTACGAGTTGCATTATCCATTGCTGCCATTCTTGCTCCATGTTCCCCAGCATCACTTTCTAATAATACTTTAAAAATCTGAATAGAAACATTTTTAGGAAGTAAATCCTTTAAGATAGTTTCTTCATCAGGTTCATAATCGTAGATTGCTTTAGCCGCACTATCTTCAGAATTTTCTTCTTTAGAAGAATTTGAAACATCTAAAGGAATTAATTGCTGCTGAGTAACTTCTTGTGAAATTACTGATTTAAATTTGTTATATACTAAAATACATTTATCAAATTTTTCTTCAAAGTATAATTCTTGCAACTTATTGGATACCTGAAGTGCTGAGTCATATCCAGCTTGAGAAACATTTAAGTCAACAAAACTTTCAAGTATTTGATCTTTCATTACTCTATTGAAAAAATCTCTACTTTTTTTCCCAACTGGCATTAGTTGAACTTTTTTACCTTCGTCTTCAAGAGATTTTACTAATTTAAAAGTTTCCCTATTAATACTGCTATTAAAACCTCCACACAAACCTCTATCTGCACTTACAGGTATAACAACATAATTTTTATCATTTCCTGTACCGGTCAATAGTTTAATAATACCTTCACCAGACGCTGCAGACGACGCAAGAGAGACTAACATTTCTTCAAGTCTTGATGAGTAAGGTCTGGCAGCTTCAGCCTTTTCTTGAGATCTTCTTAACTTACTTGCTGCCACCATTTTCATAGCAGAGGTAATTTTTTTTGTAGATCCAACAGAGTTGATCTGGTTTTTGATATCTTTAAGACTTGGCATTAATTATTTACTCTCAAATTTTCCAACAAGATCATCTAAAATTGATTTCAATTTTTCATCATTTTCTTTGGATAATTCTTTTTCATTGGCAATACCCTCCAATAGATCAGTATGTTTAGTTCTTATTTCATTTAAAACCTCTGACTCAAATTTAACAACATCATTTACAGCTACTTTATCAAGATAACCGCGCACACCTGCATATATCGATACGACTTGTTCTGAAACTGTTAAAGGTGAATATTGGCCTTGTTTTAAAATTTCAACTAATCTTGCACCACGATCAAGTAATTGTTTTGTAGATGCATCTAAGTCAGATGCAAACTGAGCAAAAGCTGCCATCTCACGATACTGGGCTAATTCTAACTTAACTGGACCGGCAATTTTTTTCATTGCTTTTGTTTGAGCGGCTGAACCAACTCGGCTAACTGATAAACCAACATTAATGGCAGGACGAATTCCGGCAAAAAATAAATTAGTTTCCAAAAAAATTTGTCCATCAGTAATTGAAATAACATTTGTAGGAATATAAGCTGACAAATCACCTGCTTGCGTTTCAATAATAGGTAAAGCGGTTAAACTTCCACCACCATGCTCATCACTCATTTTAGCAGCTCTTTCAAGGAGACGACTATGGATATAAAATACATCCCCTGGATATGCTTCACGTCCTGGAGGTCTTCTTAATAGTAAAGACATTTGCCTATAGGCAACTGCTTGTTTAGATAAATCATCATAAACTATAAGTGCATGCATTCCGTTATCTCTAAAATATTCACCCATTGTACAACCTGTGTAAGCAGATAAGAATTGAAGAGGAGCAGGCTCAGAAGCAGTCGCAGATACAACAATTGTATATTCCATTGCACCATTATCCTCTAAAGTTTTAACAATCTGAGCAACTGTTGATCTTTTTTGTCCAATCGCAACATATATACAATAAAGTTTATCTTTTTCATTATTAGATTGATTAACAGATTTTTGGTTAAGTATAGTATCAATTGCAACAGCAGTTTTACCTGTTTGTCTATCTCCAATTATAAGTTCACGTTGCCCTCTTCCAACAGGAACAAGAGCATCTAAAGCTTTAATTCCAGTCTGCATTGGTTCTGACACACTTTGACGAGGAATTATTCCTGGAGCTTTTAATTCGATTCTTCTTTTTTCAGATGATTGAATAGGGCCTTTACCATCAATTGGATTTCCTAAACCATCAACAACACGTCCTAATAACTCTTTACCTACAGGAACATCAACAATTTCACCCGTTCGTTTAACCGTATCACCTTCTTTAATACCGGTATCATCACCAAAAATTGAAACACCAACGTTATCCATTTCTAAGTTAAGGGCCATACCTTTAATACCACCAGGAAACTCAACCATTTCACCAGCCTGAACTTTATCTAATCCATAAACTCGAGCGATTCCATCACCTACACTTAAAACAGTTCCAACCTCAGCAACATCTGCTTTAGTTTCAAAATTAGCGATTTGATCTTTTATAACAGATGATATCTCTGCTGCTTTAATTTCCATTATGCCCCCTTCATAGCTATTTTTAATTTATTAATCTTGTTTGCTATAGATGTATCAATCATTTTTGAACCAACTTTAACAATTAAACCTCCAATAATATTTTTATCTACATCAAAGTTTAAAGAAAGTTTTTGACCTAATGAACCTTTAAGTTGATTTTTAATATTATTTTTCTCTTCTTCTGATAATTCATTTGCTGAAGTTACATCAGCTGTAATATCACCTCTTTTTTCAGAGTTAATTTTTTTAAATTGTAAAATAATGGATAATAGATTTGAAATTCTTTTATTATTATCGAGAACCTTCAAGAAAGTTATTGTTAAATTGTGAAGGTTTGAATTTGAAAAAATTTTTAATATTATATTAAGTTTCTCATCAGAATTTAAAAGTGGGCTTTTCAAAACATGAGTTAATTCTGAATTTTCTTTTATAACTCTTTCAAAAACATTAAAATTATCTAAAATATTATCAATACATTTTTTTTCAGAAGCAAGATCATATAAAGCAGATCCGTATCTTTCTGATATCAGGTCTCCAGATGATATTTTAGTTGCCATTTTTTATGTCCATACGAAGATTTGAAATAGGCTATTAGCATATCAGAAAAAGTAGGTAAACTCTCAGTTTGTGCGTCAAATGAGTTAATTAGAGGATATTTTTTAAATTGTGGGTAAATTACATAAATGTATAAGGATCAACATCAATAATACACTTTATTGAAGAGGGTAAATTAGCAATTTCTACTATTTTTTTTGTCAATTTATTGATTTTTTTTCTGTTATTGCCTTTAATTAATATTCTAAATCTGTATTGACCCCTCAATAATGATATTGGAGCCTCAACCGGTCCAAGGACTTTTATATTTTCATCATTTTTACCCAATTGCACTAATTGTGATGCAAACTTTGAAGCAAGTGGTTTTTTATGACTAGAAATTATTATTGAGGTCATAAAACCGAATGGAGGAATATTAAAATTTTTTCTTTCTTCTAAAGCTCGTTCTATAAAGCTTGCTCTTTCACGTGATTGAATGGATTTTATTATTTGTTGATCTGGAAAATATGTTTGCAAAAGAACTTTACCTAATTTTTTTCCTCTACCTGCCCTACCTCCAACTTGTTGTAACAAGTTAAAAGTTTTTTCTATAGCTCTTGGATCTCCTCCAAATAATCCTGCATCAGCATCAACAATTCCAACAAGAGATAAATTAGGAAAATCATAACCCTTAGCCATAATTTGAGTTGCAACTATTATATCTATATTTTTATTATTAATGTCATCGATAAATTTTTTTATTTTATTAGGCGTATTAACATTATCGCTAGACATAATAGATATATTTTTTTTGGGAAATAATAATTTTAACTCTTCTGCAACTCTCTCGACACCTGGTCCTATAAATTTAATACTATCTTTTTCTAGGCATTTAGGACAATTCAAATCTATTTTTTTTATTGCTCCACATTGATGACATAAAAAAATTTTTTTATGTTGGTGCATAACCATCCAAGATGAGCATTGATCACACTCATGTCTAAAACCACAACTGTTACATAAAGTTAATGGAGAATATCCTCTTCGATTTAAAAAAATAAGTGATTGTTCATTATTTTCTATACATTTAGAAATTTCATCAATTATTGATTTTGAAATCCACTTATCTCTTTCAAGCTTATTTAAACTTAAATTAATTAATGAAATTTCAGGCAATGGAGTTCCTGAGTACTGTTTAGATAAATACACATGATTATATTTATTTATTTTAACATTATTAATTGTTTCTAATGAAGGTGTTGCAGATGCTAATAAAATAAAATTATTTTCAATTTTTGACCTTACTATTGCAAGGTCTCTTGCTTGATATCTAATATTATCTTCCTGCTTATAGCTAGAGTCATGTTCTTCATCTACAACAATTAATCCAAGATTTGAGAATGGAAGAAATAAACTTGAACGTGCCCCAATTACAATTGTTTGATCTCCTATAAAACATTGATGCCATATCTTCTTCCTGTTTTTTTTTGAAATTTTAGAATGCCACAACAGAACATCAATTCCAAAGCGTTTTTTAAAACGAGCCTCTAATTGTGGTGTTAGACTAATCTCAGGAACCATAATTAGAACCTGCTTTTTATCTTCTAGAAATTTTTCAACAATTTCAAAATAAACTTCAGTCTTTCCAGAACCAGTTACACCCTCTAATAAAATAGGTTTATTTGATTGATTTATTGATTTGATAATTTTTGATTTAGCGTTCTTTTGTTCTTTATTTAAAGATATTATTGTGGGATTAATTTTTTCATCGTTTAGTTTTTCTACCTCACAATCAACAATCTCATTATTAATCAAGAATAATTTTAGAATCGATCCAAGTGGAGCTAATGTGTAATTTGATATCCATTTTATAAATTCGATAGATGTATTTGAAAGTATTACATTTTCTATAACTTTTGTTATTTCTTTAATTTCATGGTTTGGTTTTTCTACGTTCTTTTTCCAAATTATACCTGTTTCAATTTTTTTACCAAATGGTACAAAAACTACTTGTCCAATTTCTAATCTTTCTTTTACAGAAAAATAGGTAAAAACTTTATCAAAGGGTCTTGTTACTATTACATCATAGAGCATTATAATTATTTACTTTTTATATGTTAACTTTCTAAATAACTTGTATATGGTATACAACAAACAATGAAATTTTTTATAGACACAGCAGATATACCTCAAATTGAGGAGCTAATTCCAAGTGGATTAATTGACGGAGTAACAACGAATCCATCACTTATAGCAAAAAGTGGAAAAGATATGGCTGAGACGATTAAAACAATTTGTTCAATCGTATCTGGACCCGTAAGCGCAGAAGTTACGGCAACTGAATACTCAAAAATGTTAGAAGAAGGTGAATACTTAGCATCTCTTGCTAAGAATGTTGCAGTAAAAGTTCCATTAACTCCAGCAGGTCTCCAGACATGTAAATCACTCAGAGAAAAAGATATAATGGTAAATGTAACACTTTGCTTTTCTGCAGCACAAGCGCTTTTAGCTGCAAAAGTTGGTGCAACTTTTATCTCACCTTTTGTTGGAAGATTAGATGATACTGGTGAAAAAGGAATGGATCTGATTTCAGATATTGTCATTATGTATGAAAACTATGGATTTGATACAGAAGTTTTAGTTGCTTCAATTAGAAACACGCAACATCTTATAGATTCTGCTGTAATTGGTGCTCATGTTGCTACACTACCTCCAAAAGTAATTCATGAGCTTTATAAACATCCTCTCACTGATAAAGGATTAAAAGCATTCCTGGATGACTGGGCAAAAACGGGACAAAATATTCTGCCAAAGTAATTTTTATGGCAAATGATGATGAAATATCTGAAAAACAAATAATTAATTTTTTAATAAAAAATAAAAATTTTTTTATAAAAAATTCGGATCTTGTTAAAGATCTAAATTTTCCTTTAATTGATAATAGCTCAGATAAAGTGATAGATCTTGATACCTATCGTTATAAAAAAATTTCTCAACAAAATATAGATTTACAAAATCAAATGACAAAAGTTTTGATAGCTGGAAAAAGCCACCTCAATGCTCAAAAAAGAATTCTAAAATCAACTATAAGAATTCTAAATATTAAGAGTTTGCCTAAATTGTTTGGATTAATTAAAAATGATCTTAAAATAATATTAGGCTGTGATGAAATGAATTGTTTTATTACAAATGAAAATATTAAAGCTGAAAATTTAACACAATTAGATAATAAAATTGCCAACAGTTATTTTAAAAATAAAATAGTTACAAATCTCAATCAAAATCCTAAAGGCTTACTAGTTTTTTTTCCTAATAAATCGAAAATAATAAAATCGTATATTTTATTAAAAGTAAAGTTTGGTGAAGATATGATTATATTAGCCATGGGTTCTAAAGATAAAAATAAATTTACTGTTGATATGCAAACAGATCTCGTTGAATACTTGATTAAAATAATAGAAATAAATTTGTTGAATATAAAATAATTTAAAAGGAGAAAATAATGAAAGGTTATAGATTTATTACAGATGATGATACTGTTGAATTTTGTCAGAGAGTAACAGAAGCATTATCTAATGGTTGGAAATTACACGGTGAGCCTAAAATGACTTTTGATCATAAGAGAAAAGTTATGAGATGTGGTCAAGCTGTTGTTAAACAATCATCAAAAAAATACAAAAAGGGAATTGAGTTAGCAAAAATTTAATTATAAATATTTTTTAAATAATCAATTATATAATTATTTTTCTTCTCCCATTTAGTAAAACAACTATCCTTTTCTGGATAAACAGGAAAAATATGGGCTGAGTATTTACCACCAAGAGGAAGCTCACATCCAAAATTGGTATAATTTATTGTTTGCACTTTATTCATTTTTGTTAAAAAAGATAAAGTAGTACTATCTTCCCATCCATCGTCATCATGGATAAATAACAAAGAATTAATCTCAGAAAATTTAGAAATTTCTTTTTCCCAATAAGCTCTCAAAACTTGGCGGGGCGCAGAGTCTTTATTGAGTTTTCCTCCATAAGCTGCAGGATTGAAAATAATACTACCATCTATTTTGTTAGGAAAGTGAGCTGTTAAATAAAATGATAAAAAACCACCAGCAGATAAACCAGAGAGAAGGATATTATCGTATCCTTTTTCAGCCAAATCATCAATAGTATCTATTACAATTTGTCTTCTTAAATGTTGTTGAATTTTGTCATATATATTTATTCCATCGTAATCGATAAGATCAATAAAACCATTAGGATTACCTTCACTTTCAAATAATTTATGAACTCTATCAAAATGATGATCGGAAAGACCTCTCACACCTGAACACATACGGTATATTCTTATTGTCATATTGCTTATTTTTTTGTTGTGAAGACTAGATATGGCTTCGGGAATTCTTCCAGCACCCTTAATGCATTCTTCCCTTCTCGTTTCTGGCTTATATGAACCATGATTATAGATAATAATGATAGTATTTTTTTTATCTAAAATTGTCTCCTCATCATATAATTGTGATTCATTATCTACAAAACCACTTATTTTAGATAGTTTATGAATATCTTTCTTAAGTCGTTTTTCAAATTTATTTTCTTTAGAATATAAAGAGTTTGAAAGTATAAGTGTTAAGAATATTGAAATAATTTTGATAATATTTTGTAACATTAAATATGGATAGCTCTACCATCAACACTTAAAGCTGCTTCTTTTACTGCTTCACTAGTTGTTGGATGAGCATGACATACTCTCGCAATATCTTCTGAACTACCACCAAATTCTATCGTTGTAACAATTTCTGCAATCAATTGTCCAGCATCATGACCGATTATATGAGCACCTAAAATTTCATCTGTTTTTTTATCAACTAAAATTTTAACAAAACCCTCTGATGCAGATGTGGTTAAGGCACGACCATTTGCCATAAAAGGAAATTTTCCAACTTTGAAATCTTTATTTTCTTGCTTGAGTTGTTCTTCTGTTTTTCCAACTGATGCAATCTCAGGGTTAGTATAAACAATTGCAGGTATAGCATCATAGTTTATATGAGGCTTTTGACCGTTTATAAATTCAACACACGCCACCCCTTCTTCTTCAGATTTATGTGCTAGCATTGGTCCTGGGGCTACATCACCTATAGCAAAAATTCCTTTTACTGAGGTTTGAAAGTTATCTTTAATTTCAATTGATTTATTATCTGTTAAGTTAACCCCAATTTTTTCTAAACCTAATCCTTCTGTGTTTGGTTTTCTGCCAACTGACATTAAAACAACTTCATAATTTTCTTTGATTACTTTTTTATCAGATGTTTCCATTTCAACATCTACTCCTGATTTGCTAGATTTAGCTGAACTCACTTTATGAGATAGTTTAAATTCTATGCCTTGCTTTTGTAACATTTTCATGAACTCTTTTGCTATTTCACCATCCATTGTTGGTACAATTCTATCTAGAGCTTCAACAACAGTAACTTTAGATCCAAGTCTACTCCATACTGAACCCATTTCTAATCCAATATAACCTCCACCAATAACGAGTAGTGATTTAGGAACTTTTGTTAATGAGAGTGCTCCAGTTGAGGATACGATTTGTTTCTCATCTATAGGAATATTTGGAATCTCTATAGAAGATGATCCCGTAGCAATAATAATATGTTTTGCTGACGCTGTAATTTCTTGTTTTCCATTTTTGATTGAAACTGTATTAGAGTCAACAAATGATGCTGAGCCTGGAATATGTGTAATTTTATTTTTTTTAAATAGGAAGCCTATTCCAGTTGTTAATTTTTTTACAATCTTAGTCTTTCTTTGCATCAATACATCTAAATCTAAATCTACTTTAGAGGTTTTAATTCCATGCTCTGCTAAATGATTTGATATCTCTGCAAACTTTTCAGAAGAATTTAATAGAGCCTTGGACGGAATGCATCCTATGTTTAGACATGTGCCTCCAAGTGAAGTTTCTTTTTCAATGCAAGCAACTTTCATTCCAAGTTGTGCCGCTCTAATTGCAGCAACATAACCACCTGGACCTGCACCGATAATAATTAAATCAAAATCTTGCATACTAAATTCCTAAAACTAATTGTGATGGATTTTCTAATAATTTTTTTACACCTACTAAAAAACCAACACTTTCTTTACCATCGATAATTCTGTGATCATAACTTAATGCAACATACATCATTGGTCTAATTACAATTTCATTATCAACCACAACAGCCCTTTTTTGTATATTATGCATTCCAAGTATACCAGATTGTGGTCTATTAATAATAGGAGTGCTCAACATGGAGCCATAAACTCCACCGTTAGAAATTGTAAATGTACCTCCAGATAAATCATCAATTGATAATGTTCCAACTTTTGCTTTAGTACTTAAATCAATAATACTCTTTTCAATTTCACCAAAATTCATTTTATCAGCATCTTTTAAAACTGGAACAACGAGTCCTTTTTCAGTTCCAACTGCAATACCAATATCAAAATGATTTTTATAAATAATATTTTCATCTTTAATTTCCGCATTAACTGCAGGAAATTCTTTTAAAGTTTCTGTAACAGCTTTAACAAAGAAAGACATA
>CACDMT010000002.1 GCA_902553945.1 uncultured Alphaproteobacteria bacterium
CTGAGCAGTATCTGACTCAAGAGATTGTGTGGCATTAGCCATAACTCCCATCTTCATAAGAATTTTTACAACATCTGCAGTTTTTTCTGCCATTCTATTAGCTAAATCTTGAACTGTAATAACATCTGGTATTGATACTTCTCTAGATATTTTGCTTTCGTCTAGTAAATTATTTGATTTAAGTTTTTCTTTTTCTCTTGCTCTTTTTAATTTAGCTAAACTTGGAAATCTATCGTATTCCTGTTCCTCTTGTTCTAAAATTTTTTTGGCATCAATTTTATTAAAATCATCATCTAATGGTTTTAAAGTTGATTTTTTTTGTTGAACCTTTTTTGTTTCTAATGATTTTTTGTTTTTATTTTCAAAAGTTTTATTTTTGGTAGGCAAATTAAAGTTTGAAGGAGCTTGTGATGGAGCTGTTCTAAAACTTGATGAACCTCTAAAATTAGATTTTGCAGTAGATGAGCTTTTTTGTTGATTGTTTTTATTTTTAAAAACTATTTGAATTGTTTTTTTATTGTTGGCTGCATTAGCCTTATCTCCTGATGGTCCTAAATTTTTTCTAATTTGCAGTCTGCCAGTAGAAGATAATTTTAATGGTTTTTTTTTATTTTCTTTTTTCTTTTCCAAGTTTTAACCCTCAACACTATTATCAAACCAATTCTCTCTAGCCTTCATTATCATCTTATTTACATTCTCTTCATCTAAATCTAAACTTTTTAAGATACCTTCATCTTTATCAATTAACTCATATGTTGCTAAATCAGCAAAATCATTAAGTGAAAGAATATTGGATTTTGCAAGTAATGCTAATATGCTATTATTCATGCCTTCTAAATTTTTTAGTTTGTCATCTTTAATATTTTCATTAATTACTTTTAAATTTTCTGCATCTTTTTCATTTATATATATCTTAGATCTATCGAGAATTTCTTTGGCTAAATCAGCATCAAATCCCTCAATTTTTTCAATATTTTCTTGGCTTTCACTTGCTATAGACTCTACAGATGTATACCCATCTGTAACTAGTAGTTGTGCAATTACATCTTCAACATCAAGTAATTCTGATAACAACAAACTTTTATCTTTAAATTCTTGTTGTCTTCTTTCAGACTCTTCTTCTTCAGTTAAAATATCAATTTCTAAATTGGTTAAATTTGATGCAAGTTTAACATTTTGACCTTTTCTACCTATGGCTAAACTTAGTTGTTCATCTGGAATAACAACTTCAACTCGACTTTTTTCTTCAAATAAAAATATTTTAGTTACTTCAGCAGGAGCTAATGCATTTGCTAAAAAAGTTGCAGGATTTTCTGACCAAGTAACAATATCTATTTTTTCTCCTTGAAGCTCATTAACTACTGCTTGAACTCTTGAACCTCTCATACCCACACAAGCTCCAACTGGATCAATAGTTGAATCTTCAGTATAAACACTTATTTTTGCTCTTGATCCTGGATCTCTAGCAACACTCTTTACAACAATAACCCCTTCATATATTTCTGGTACTTCTTGAAAAAATAGTTTGGATAAAAATTGCGGATGAGTTCTCGAGAGAAATACTTGATATCCTTTGAAATCATTTTTTACTTCATAGATATATGCTCTAACCCTGTCACCATTTTTAAATGTTTCTCTTGGAATCAACTCTTCTCTTTTAATAATTGCCTCACTTTTACCAAGATCAATAATTAAATTTCCAAACTCAATTCTTTTAACTATTCCAATTGCAATTTCTCCAACTTTATCTTTATATTCTTCATATTGTTTTGATTTATCCGCTTCTCTTACCTTTTGAATTATAACGCCTTTTGCATTCTGTGCTGCTACTCTACCTAGTTCAATTGGAGGTAATTGTTTAATAATATATTCCCCTAAATTAATCTTAGAGTTTATTTCTCTGGCTTCTTTTAGTAAAATTTGCCTTGATTGATTTTCAGTGTCTAATTCTTCAACAACTTCTAAATATGACTCTAAACTTATATCTCCAGTCTCTCTATCAATTGAAACTCTTATATCAGTTTCAAAACCATATTTTACCCTAGCTGCCTTCTCTAATGCTTGCTCCATTGCAAGGAATACTGAGTCCTGTTCAATATTTTTTTCCTGAGCAACATTATTTGCTACTTGAAGCATTTCTTCTCTAATTACTTTAATTTTATTTTTTTTAGCCATATTATAATCGAAAAAAAAGGTGGGTTAAACCCACCTTAATAAATCAGACATATATTGAAAATCTTAAAAAAACTCAAGCTTATATTTTTTTTAATGTAATAAAAAAAGGGTTTCTTCCTGATTTAACTGCTTTTTTGAAGTATTTAGTTTCAGGGATTAAATAATCTTTATAATTATAGTAAATTTTAAATTGATTTTCCCAAGTAAATAAATGTCTATTTTTATAAATACTTGAAATAATTTGTGCGTTATAATTTAATAGATCTGATGCGATAAAAATATTACCGTTATCTTTTATGAAATCTGAAATAATTGAAAAAAAATTATCATTTATTAATCTTCTTTTTTTATGCTTATTTTTTGGCCATGGATCAGGAAACATTATCCAAATAGAATCAAAATATTTTCCTTTTTTTAGATTATCTAAAATATCATAAACATTACCATTATGAATAAAAATATTATTTATTTTATTATTAAATTTTTTAATTAGATTTAAATGACCATCAATATACTTATCACATGCAATAATTTTACTATTAGGATAAGTTTTAGAAAGAAAAAGGGAAGTTTCTCCATAGCCAGATCCAATATCTAAAATATTTTTGTCTGACTTGTTTAAAGCAGTAATTTTGTATTGTTCGATTTTAGAAATTAGTTCATTGTTTTTATTTCTATTACAATTTCTGCCTTTGGTTCTTCCGTATATTCTATTTTTAAAATTTATATTCATTTTTTATATTGCTTATATTGAAATATAATTACTGCTATAAAAATCAAAAGCAATGTTAATAAGAAATATTTATGAATAAAATAATATGTTTTATTTTTATTAAATTTAAATTTGTATTCTAATTCTGAATATTTATTTAGTTCGGTGTTTTTTAAGATTTGCGCATTATTATCAATAATTGCTGATATACCATTATTAGAAACTCTAATTAAAGGCTTATTAAATTCAGATGCTCTAATTTTTGTTAAATAAAAATGTTGATATGGACCAATATAATTACCAAACCATATATCATTTGTTATATTTATAATAAAATCTGAGTCATAGTTGATTTTATTAATTAATTTCCAATAAAAAATCATTTCATAACAAATTATTGGTATAAAATTATATTGATTATTTATACTAATTATTCTTTTATCTGAGCCACTTGTAAAATCATTTGGTCCAGCTATTTTATTCATGAATTGTATATATTTTCTGAGAGGTACAAATTCACCAAAAGGAACGAGGATTTTTTTATCAAATTTTTTTACTTCTTTTTTATTAATTAGTAATAAAGAATTATAAAATTGCTTTGAGTCTTTTCTTGTTCCTCCAAAAATAATAGTTTGATTTTCATTTAAAATACTTTGAATTTTTGAAAAATTTAATGACTCTATCAAATATGGATAATTATTTTCTCCAAAAATGATTAAATCAGCTTTTGTGTTTTTTATAGAATCCAAAATCTGATTATATGTTTTAGATAAAGTTAAATTTTCATATGTATAAATTGAATTATTCATTTGTACGATTTTAACTTTTAATGAATCATATTCTATTTTGTTTTTGTTAAAATAATTTTGAGTTAAAGTAATAGATATAAATATTATAAAAAAAAATGAAAAAATAAATATGATTTTTTGGATCTTTGAATTTTTTATAATATAATATGGTGTACAAAAAAGTAATAAAATAAAAGTTCCTGTAAATATTGTTCCCGTAAATTTTATTAAACTTAATCCAAATTCTAGATTGGAAATAATTAATGAAAATGTAAGCCATGGAAAACCATAAATAAATCTAGAAATAAAAATTTCAATTATAATAAATATCAATGGTACTAAAAAATAATTAGGAATAAGTGTATTAAAAATAATTTTACATAAATAAAATATTGAAGCAAAAATTAATGATATTATTAAAATTAAAATTATTGATAAAAAAGAATAGTTTTTTGTTTCTTCAAAAACTAAAAAAGGGTTTATCATCCATAAAAAATATAACCCCAAAAAGCCTAAAGCAAAAGTAAACCCAAAAATAAAATAATTTTTTTTTGATAGCTTTTCTAATTTATCAAATTCCAAACAGATTAAAGGAAATATTATAAATGCTAAAGGTGTAATAAAAAAAGGAGGAAAAGTTAAAAATGTTCCTATTCCTAATATTAAATATTTTATAGTATTCAATTATAAATTAATTATTTCAACTGTTTCAATTTTTCTATCATTAGATTTAATTATTTTAATTTTTATTTTATTATTAATTTCTATAATTTCATTATTTTTTGGAATCCTGTTTATTTTTGAATAAACCATTCCCCCGACAGTATCTATTTCATCTTCTTGATTTTTTAAAATTTCAATATTGAAAAATTTTTCTAAATCTTCTATTCTATATGCAGAGTCAACTACAATAGTATTATTTCCTTTTTTTAATATTAAATCATCTTCGTTATCTGCATCATGTTCATCCTCAATATCACCAACAATTTCTTCTACTAAATCTTCAATGGTTATTAATCCATCAACACCACCAACGCCATCAACAACCAAACCTATATGAATTCTTGATGATCTCATTCTTTTAAGCAAATCTAAAATAGGTGATTTAGGTGCTACATATAAAACTTCTCTTAAAATTGATTTAATATTAAATTTTTTTTCATTACTTGAGATAAAATCTTTTATGTGAAAGAAACCAATAACATCATCTAAATGTTTATTAAATATTGGCATTCTTGAATGACTTTCTTTTTTTATAATTTCGTAAATAGTTGTATAATCTTGAGACTTTTCCACTGCTATAATTTCACTTCGTGGCACCATAATATCTTCAACACTTTTTTCGTTTAATTGAAGTATATTCTTTATTAAATTTTTTTCATTATTATCATTTATACTATTGATTTGATTTTCATCATTTCCTTCATTGGCAATAAAATTTAAAATTTCCTCCTTTGTTGAGTCATTAGAAAGTAGTTTTTTAATAATCCAATTTTTCCAACTATTAGTTTTGTCTTGGTTTTTATTCATAACTTAAATACGGGTTTGGCCTTCCTAGTTTATTCATAATTTTAATCTCTATATTTTTCATTTTTTTAAAATCATTATTATTTGAATGTTGATATCCATTTGCATGAAGAAGGCTGTGTATAGCTAGATGATTAAAGTGATCATAAAAATCAATATTTTTATTATTAATATATTTCTCAATTATGTCTATCGAAAAAAAAATATCACAATATTTAATTTTTCCAAGCTTATTATGCTCTATTTTATTCACAAAAGTTAAAACATCTGTTGCAAAATTTTTTTTTTTATATTTTTTATTTAAATTAGCTAATTCATTATTATTAGATAAAATTATATTAAAGGTATAAAAATAATTTTTATCAAAATAAATTAGCATTTCATTCATGGATTTATGAAATATTTTTTTAATAAATGTTAATCTTCTATTCCATTTTTTTGATTTACAAAAAAAATCAAAGGTTATTGGTCTTTTCATAAGCATTGATAATTTTTTTTACAACATCATGTCTAATAACATCTTTTTCTAATAAATTAATAAAACCAATATCATTAATTTTTGTAAGTTTTTTAGAAGCATCTATTAATCCAGACTCTTTTTTACTAACTAAATCTATTTGTGTATTATCACCAACAATAACCATTTTACTATTTTTACCCAATCTTGTTAAAAACATTTTCATTTGAATTTTTGTTGTATTTTGGGCTTCATCAAGAATAATAAAGCAATCTTCTAAAGTTCTTCCTCTCATAAAAGCAATTGGAGCGATCTCAATAGTATTATTTGCTAATTTTTTTTCAACTTGTTCACTTGGCAACATTGAGTATAGAGCATCATAGATAGGTCTAAGAAAAGGATCAACTTTTTCCTTTAAATCACCTGGTAAAAAACCTAATTTTTCTCCTGCTTCAACCGCAGGTCTAGACAAAATTATCTTATTTACATTTCCTGCTTGTAGTTCCGATAATGCTTTAGCAACAGCAATGAAGGTTTTGCCCGTTCCCGCAGGTCCTATAGCAAAAATTATATTCTTATTATTTAATAATTTAAAATATTGTTTTTGATTTTCAGTTCTTGGAATAATTTTTCTTTTTTTTGTTTGAATAAATAAATCCATTTGATTTTCCTCTTTAATATCAAGAGAGTATAGACTTTTTTTATCTTTTATTTTTTCTTCATCTATTTCTTCACCATTTTTAGCCTCTTCAAATAAATTGATAAGTGTATTTTTTGTCTCATTAATTGATTTTTTTTGTCCTAATATTTTAACTTTATTACCTCTATATTGAATTTTAACATTATTAATTTTCTCTAATATTTGTATGTTTGAGTCATCTACCCCAAAAAGACTGCTTAAAATATTATTATCATCAAACTCTATATCTAATGAATCAATTCTTTTAATTAAATCTGACATTCAAGAGCAAAATTAGTTGAATTAGTTATTTCTACACTCATAATTTTATTTAATATAGTTTTTGAAGAATTCGTAAATGCACTCTGATTATATATTGTTCTTCCTACAAATTGATTTTTATGTCTACCATTCTTTTCAAAAAGAACTTCTAATTTTTTATTAATAAATGACTTATTATAATTTATTTGTTGATTTTTTAAAAGAGATTGAAGAGCAGTTAATCGAGCTTTTTTTAAATTTATATCAATATTATCTTTCTTTTGCGCTGGAGTTCCAGGTCTTGGACTATAAATAAAAGAATAAGCAATAACAAATTTTACTTTTTCAATAAATTCCATTGTACTACTAAAATCATTATCTGTTTCATCAGGAAATCCAACTATAAAATCTGATGATAATGCTATATCAGGTCTAACTTTTCTAATTTTATCTACAATTTTTAAATAATCAGAGACAGTATGTTTTCTATTCATTTTTTTTAAAATTCTATTTGATCCAGATTGGATTGGCAAATGTAAAAAAGGCATTAACTTTTGATTGTCACCATGTATATTAATTAAAGAGTCATCCATATCTATTGGATGTGAGGTCATATATCTAATTCTTTTTATTTTATCAATCTCACTAATTTTATTGATTAAATATGCTAAATTTTTAGTTTTACTATCATTTCCTTTTCCATGATATGCATTAACATTTTGTCCTAACAATATTACTTCTTGAACACCTTTATTTGAATAAATTTTAGCTTCATTTACTATATCCATTACAGGTCTAGAAAACTCGGGGCCTCTGGTATATGGAACTACACAAAAAGAGCAAAATTTGTCACATCCTTCTTGAATTGATATAAATTCAGATGAAAGCTTAGAAGGGTTAAAAATTAAATTTTTAAATTTTTCATTTTGAAGAAAATCACTATTTAATCTCTCCTCTTCTTGATTAATCATATCTAAAAGTTTGTGATATGATTGTGGACCAACCACATAATCTACAGATGGTGATCTTTTCATTATTTCATTTCCTTCTGCTTGCGCTACACAACCAGCAACAACTAATTTCATATCTGAATTTTTATTTTTTTTAATTCTACCTATATCCGAATAAACCTTCTCAACTGCTTTTTCTCTTATATGGCACGTATTAAGTATTGTGACACTTGCTTCTGAGATTTCATTTGTAATATCATAGCCTTTATTAAGAAATAAATCTTTTATACGATTGCTATCATATACATTCATTTGACAGCCATATGATTTTATATAAATAGATTTTTTTTTCATTATTTACAAATTTTTATAATAACACTGTGCACTGATATTTTTACTTTCCTGTATATAATAATTATGTCTAAGATTTGAAAAAACAAATTCATTTTTTTTATAAAAATCAATAGCTGAAATATTATTTTCTGCAACTTCTAAATAAATCTTAGAAATCATCATATCTTTTTTATTTTTTTCAATAAATTCAAGTAATTTTGTTGCATATTTTTGTCTTCTATTATTTTTTGATATATAAATAATATAAATTTCTAATGATGTTTGTTCATCAAAATTTATTTTTTCACCCATTAAAAAACCAATTAAAGACTTATTTTTATATATTCCAACTGAGAAACTATTTTTTTTCTCTAATTGAATTCTTATTTGTTTTTCTGCCCATCCTAATTTTTTAAAATAATTAAAATCATTATTCTCTAACTGAATAAAATTAGATATATTTTTGTAATCTGATAATTTTAATAATCTTATATTTATCAATTTAAAATTTTGTTGTTGGAAACATATATAGGTTCAATAATTTTTTTATCATCAAAGTTTAGATTATTATAATTTTTTAAGATCAATTCCTGTATACTAAATTTATATTGCTTCAATTTAATATCATTATTATTTATTTTATTTTCATTATAAAAAATACAATCAATAAATTGTGGTATTTTAAAATTTAAATCAATTTTTTTATAAATGAAATTTTTTTCTTTTTCATAATAACAAAAAAATTCTTGATTACTTGCTGACTGAATAAAAATTCCTGGATTTATATTTTTAGATTTTTTGGATAAAATTTTATACATATCAAAACATGAAAAATCTGAAATTTTAATTTTATTTGAAAGTTGTAGTCCTGAAATAAAAGCACTGCCTATCCTTAAATTTGTATATGAACCTGGACCATTAGTAATTACAATTTTGTTAATTTTTTCTAATAAATTTAATTTATTATTTATATTGTTAAATATTGGGAAGAGATTTTCACTAAGTTTATTGCTTTTTGAGGAATATATTTTTTTACTAAATACTACTTTATTATCATCAATTACCGTAAATTCTGATATTGATGATATAACATCTAATATAAGCAACATATGAACAACATAAAATATATCCTTTTAAATTTTACGAAAGTAGTTTTTTTTATATTTTTGTATATTTCATGTTTGCAAGCTTCAAATATTAAAAATTCAGCAACTGTTTTTATGTATCATAAATTTGGTGTTGAAAAATATCCAACTACAAGTGTAACTATAGAACAACTAAATAATCACATAGAAGAACTAACTAAAAATAAATATAATATAATGCCTCTCGATTTCATTGTTGATACTATAATAAATGATGGAGTGCTTCCAAATAATACAATTGGAATAAGTATTGATGATGCTGATAAATCATTTATTGAAGTTGCTTGGCCATTATTTAAAGAAAATAACATACCTGTTACTCTTTTTGTTACTACTAAGACTATTGTAAAAAACAGTAAGAACTATATTGACTGGGATCAAATTAGACAACTAGAAAAAGAAGGTGTAACAATAGGTGCACACTCTCATACACATGCACACTTACCTGATTTAAGTATTAAAGAAGTTATAGAAGAAATCGAATTATCTAATAAAATATTTTTAAAAGAATTAGGTAAAACTCCAAATTTATTTGCATATCCTTATGGAGAAACAAGTGAAGAAATTTTTCAAATAATGAAAGATTACAATTATAAAGTAGCTTTTGGTCAACATTCAGGAGTTATAAATGAAACTTCTAATATGTATTATTTACCTCGGTTTTCACTAAATGAAAAATATGGAGAAATAGATAGAGTAAAATTTGCAGCTAATGCAAAAGGTTTAGGTGTCTATGATTTTATACCAATGAGTCCCCATATTAGCAAAAATCCTCCCTTTATAGGTTTTTCACTTTTAGATGAAAAACTATCAATGTCACTTGATTGCTTTATATTTGATAGTTCAGGTCAAGTAGAAAAAGAAATTTATAAATTTAATGAAAGAATTGAAATCAGATTGTCTAGAGAATTATCAAAAGGTAGATCAAGAATAAACTGTACGGCAAAAGATGATGAAGGAAATTGGAGATGGTTTGGCCATCAACTTTATAATTAATTAGTAAGTTATAATTTTTGAGTCAAATTTTTTAAATTTATTTTTATCAATAACGGCTGTGATAGTATTAATATAGTTACTATCCTCTGCATAGGTATTCAATTGATTTATTAATAAGTGAGTATTAGAAAAATTATTTCTTTGTCTCATTATTTTTCTAATATTTCTAAATTCTAAATAAGCATAATGACTATTAATGTTATTAAAATAAGACTCAACACTATGATCATAAGAGCTGAATGATTTAATTAGATGTTTTTCACCATTTTCTCTTTCCAGGGGCTTAACACCATTTTTATTATTGTATGTATACTCTCCAAAAAGTGCATTATGTTGCGTTGCAAATCTTGATGTACCCCATCCACTTTCAATAGCAGCTTGGGCAAGTGCTATGGAATTTGGAATAATATCTATATTAATAAGTAAATCATCAATAAGGTCCAACTTGTGCTTATTTTCATATGATATACTATGATCTTTTGCCAGATTATTTAATTTATTAATTTCACTGTTAGTTAAAGTTTTATTTTTATTAAGTTTAAACCTAATATCTTTTAGATAGTCTCTAATTAAGATTATCTTTTGGTTTTCATTAAGAATAATAGGAAGAACAATTTTTACAAATTGTTTTTTATTATCATTTAAATAATTTAGATCTAGATCAGTTAGTTGAGAAAGATTATTTTGCTGATAATTTTTATTAATTTCTAACAAAATTTTTGGACTAATAGGTTTACTTCTGACTTTAACAATTATTTTTGTTTGCAAAACTTCTGAAACAGGTGGATCTTTCAAAGTAATCTCTTTTTCAGAATATAAATTATTTATTTCATCAGAATTAATATTTTTATAAGTGTGTCTATATTCATCAAAGTAAGAATCTAAAGAAATTTTTGTATCAATATTTTTTACATCAAATGATTTTAAATAATCTGAAAATCCTAATGTACATAGTACTGCTCCAATGGAGAAAAAAATAATTGATGTAAATTTATACATATTATTCTGCTATTGGTCTTACTTCTTGTACTTCAGGAATATAATGCTTTAACATATTTTCAATGCCCATTTTAAGTGTAGCAGTTGAGCTAGGGCAGCCTGAACATGCGCCTTGCATTTGAAGATAAACTATTCCATCTTTATAACTATCGTAAATTATATCACCTCCATCCATTGCGACTGCAGGTCTTACTCTTGTATCTAAAAGTTCTTTAATTTGTTTTACTAATTCTGAGTCGTTTTCATTTATTTCTGTGGAATTATCTTTTATCACTTTTTTTGTTATAGTTGCGTCACCAGAATTAAAATGATCCATTATTGAGCCTAAAACAGAAGGTTTTAATATTTGCCATTCAGACTCATCTTTTTTTGTTATTGTGATAAAATCACTTCCAAAAAAAACTCCTACTACTCCATCTATATCAAATAATTTTTGCGCTAAAGGAGAGTCTGCTGCTTCTGATATATTTTGGTAGAATGCAGTACCCTCATCCATAACTACCTTTCCAGGTAGAAACTTTAAAGTTTGTGGATTCGGTGTTTGTTCAGTTTGTATAAACATATACTCTATATATAGTTATTAATATGTCTTTCGTATGAATTTTATTAAAAAAAAATAATTATTTGGGGAGTTCTTAGGACAAAAAACCTATAATTTCTTTGGTTTTTCTTAGAACTGGTTCAGCTACAGCTATAGCATTATTTTTTCCTGACTGTAAAACATCATCAATAAATGGAGTATCATTCATCAATTTATTCATCTCAGATGTAATCGGTTCTAACTTAGACACTGCTAAATCAGCTAAATCTTTTTTAAAACTAGAGAATTCTTTTGCTCCATAGTTTTGTAAAACTTTATCTATTGAAATACTCTCCAAAGCAGAAAAAATGGTAATCAAATTTAGAGCTTCTGGTCTTAATTTAAGATCATTAATGTTGTCTGGCAAAGGATAAGGATCTGTTTTTGCCTTCTTAATTTTTTGTATGATATTTTCTGCTGAGTCAGTAAGCATTATCCTAGAATAATCTGAAGGATCAGATTTACTCATTTTCTTTGAACCATCACGAAGACTCATGACTCTTTTTGCATCACCTAAAATTAAAGGTTCAGGAATAGGAAATAAATCCGTTTCAAAATCATTATTAAATTTTTGGGCTATATCTCTAGTAAGTTCTAAATGTTGTTTTTGATCCTCTCCAACTGGAACATGAGTTGCTAAATAAATTAGAATATCAGCAGCCATAAGAGTGGGATAAGAAAATAATCCGACTGAAACATTTTCACTATTTTTTCCTGCTTTGTCTTTAAATTGAGTCATTCTATTTAACCATCCCATTCTAGCGATACAATTAAATAACCATGCAAGTTGTGCGTGTTGAGGAATTTGAGATTGAACAAAAATATTATTTTTTTTTGGATCAATTCCCGAAGCAATAAAAGCTGCAGTTACCTCTCTTGTTTTATTAGCTAAAACTTTTGGATCTTGCCAAACTGTTATAGCATGTAAATCTACTACACAAAAAAAACATTCATATTCTTTTTGTAATGATACAAAATTTTTAATAGCGCCAAGATAATTACCTAAATGCAAATCACCTGATGGTTGAACTCCTGATAATATTCTTTTCGTTGGTTTTTCCATTTTATTTTTTCAAATATTCTCTTAGTTGATTAATGGTTACAACTTTTAACATAATTACTAAAACAAAATAAATAATTATAACTAAAAAAATGATTAGAAGTAAAAATAAAGAATTTAGAAGAATTGAATTATTAACAAAATCCTCAAAGATGAGTGTTTTTAAGCCGTAAATTCCAAAAAAAAGCACTACAGAACTTATTAAAATCTTTAAAGAATTATTAATTAATAGACTGTCAACTTTGATATTATTTCTTATAGAAAGCGTAACATACAACAATAAAACATTGATCCAGGCGCTTATTGCAGTAGCTAGAGCTATACCCATTTCACGCATTGACTCAATCAATAATAAGGAGAGCAAAATATTACTAATGACACTTACAATGGAAATATAAAGTGGTGTTTTCGTATCCTCTCTTGCAAAAAAACAAGAAACAAGAACTTTAATAATTATATAAGCTGGTAAACCTAAAGCAAAGTATCCAAGAACTCTAGCGGTATAAAAAGTATCCTCTTGTAAAAATGCACCGCGCTCAAATAAAATATAAATTATAGGTTCAGCTAAAATAAATAATCCAATTGCTGATGGAAGCGAAATTAATAAAGAAAATTCTATAGATCTATTTTGAATATTATGAGTAGTTTCTTGATCAGATTGTTTAATAGCTTTTGATAAATTGGGTAATAAAACTATTCCAAGTGCTATTCCAAAAATGGCAAGTGGTAGTTGGTTAAGTCGATCAGCATAATAAATATGACTGATAGCACCAACAGGTAAGAAAGAAGCAATGATTGTTCCAATAACGATATTTAATTGGATAACACCTGATCCAACAATACCTGGTAAAAATAATTTAAAAAACTTTTTAAGCTTTTCATTTAAAACAGGAATACGAAGACGCGGACGATAAAAATTTAGAACAGATCGATATAAATATAAAAATTGTAAAACACCCCCAATAAGAACTCCGTACGATAATGCGTGTCCTGCGCTTGGTAAAAGTGGAGTTAAGATAAATAAGGAAAGTATAAAGCTAATGTTAAGTATTGCTGGAGCAAAGGCACCAGCTGCAAAACGTTCATGAACATTATTAATAGAAGCAAAGTGAGCAGCAAGAGAAATAAAGATAAGATAGGGGAATATAATTTTTCCAAAATGGACGGCTAATTCATACGCTTCTTTATTATCGGTAAAACCAGGGGCTAATACTTGAATGATATACGGCATGCCAAAGAAAAAAAGGATAGTCAAAACCACCGTAGCAAATAGTAGCATTGAGGTTGTGTTCTCGACAAAGTCTGATGCTTCGCGGTCATCTTTTGGATTAAGAACAACACCTGAGAAAACAGGGATTAATGCAGCACTGTATGCTCCTTCTGCGAGGACACGGCGAAAAAAATTAGGAATACGAAATGCTACGAAGAAAGCATCAGCCATTACTGTTGATCCCAGATATCTTGCTATTAATATGTCTCGGATAAAACCTAATACTCGACTTAAAAATGTATAAAAGCTGACAGTAAAGAATGATCTAAAAAGACTCTTCATATGGTGGTTTTATAGTTTGGTAAGTGATTTGTATAAGTGAAATTTATGGCTTAATTACGAGCCAAAACAATATCCTGCTGATCTCACTGTTCTTATAAAATCTTCTTTTTCGTCATTATTTATGGCCTTTCGCAGTCTTCTTATATGAACATCAACTGTTCGAGGTTCTACATGGGCCTCATTTTTCCAAACATGATTAAGTAATTGTTCGCGGCTAAAGACACGACCAATATTTTCCATGAAGAAAGCTAATAAATTAAATTCTGTTGGACCAAGATGAAGAGTTTCTCCATCTCGTGATGCCGAGTGAGATACAAGATCAATTACTATTCCTTTATAAGTTAAAACTTCATCTACAAACATTGGTCTAATTCGTCGAAGAACAGCTTTTACTCTTGCCACTAATTCGTTAACCGAAAAGGGTTTTGTTATGTAATCATCTGCTCCAGTTTCTAAGCCGCGAAGTTTATCTTCTTCTTCACCTTTTGCTGTTAACATTATGATAGGAATATTCTTATGTTCTTTATTTTTTCTAATTCTTCTACAAAGTTCAATTCCTGATAGTTTAGGTAACATCCAATCAAGAATAATTATGTCAGGTGGTTTATATAATATTTTTTCTAAAGCAGTTTCACCGTCCGTTGCAGTATCTATTTTATATCCTTCTTTATTAAAATTAAATTTAAGAAGATCAAGTAATGCTTCTTCATCTTCGACGATAAGCATTTTTAGTTTCATGAATCTCTACTATTAAATTTTTGTTACAATTCTATTACAATTTATTTTTTCTTTGGAAGAATTGCTTCCCAGGTTGGGTCTGGATTACCATCAAATAGGGGCTCACCAGAAACTGCATAATAAATATCTTCAGCTATATTTTGTACATAATCACCAATTCGCTCTAGGTCTTTAACCATATATAAAAGACTTGTACATGCTGTGATTCTTTTTGGTTCTTCCATCATGTAGGTTAATAGTTGTCTTAATATTCCAAGATATTCTTCATCAATTTGTCTATCCATTAACCAAACTTTTTTTGCGGCTTGATCTGAAAATTCTAAAAAAGCTTTTATTACTTCACTAATCATTATATTTACTTGTGCACCCATATTAATAATATCTCTCGAAGGTTTTTCTGGCAAAACTATTTCTGCTACTGCTACTCTTTTGGCAATATTTGTTGCATGATCTCCTATTCTTTCTAGATCTTTATTGATTTTAATTGCTGAAAAAATTGTTCGTAAGTCTGCAGCCATCGGTTGTCTTTTGCCAAGTATTTCAACTAAGCTTTGATCAAGAGTATTATATGCTTTATCAATTACATTATCGTTTTCTATAATTTTTTCGGCAAATTCTGTATCTTTATCCTTTAAACATTGAAGTGAGTCTTTTAGTTGATTTTCAACTAAACTGCCCATATCAACAATATTATTTTTAATGTCTCTAATTTCTTCATCATATGATTTTACAATGTGTCCTTCTTGTTTCATTATCCAAATCTCCCTGTAATGTAATCCTGTGTTTTTGTATTATCAGGATTTGTAAAAATTTTGTTTGTCTCACCCGTTTCTATTAATTCTCCTAAATGGAAGAAACATGTTTTCTGCGAAACCCTGGCTGCCTGTTGCATAGAATGAGTTACTATAATAATTGTATAGTTTAATCTTAACTCATCAATTAATTCTTCTATAATAGCAGTTGCTATTGGATCTAAAGCAGAGCAAGGTTCGTCCATTAGGATTATTTCAGGATTAACAGCAATTGCTCTTGCAATACATAATCGTTGTTGTTGACCGCCTGATAAACTTGTTCCAGGTTCATTTAATCGATCTTTTACTTCATCAAATAGACCTGCCTTTTTTAATGATGAATGTACAATTTCTTCTAATTCATTTTTTGAGTCAACTAAACCATGTATAGTTGGGCCATAAGCAACATTATCAAAAATAGATTTAGGAAAAGGATTTGGTTTTTGAAATACCATTCCAATTTTAGATCTTAGACTTACAACATCGGTTTTTTCACTAATAATTTCTTCGTTATCTACTTTTATTGATCCCGATACTTTACATATTTCAATTAAATCATTCATTCTGTTTATACATCTTAAGAAAGTTGATTTACCACATCCTGAAGGACCGATTAATGCCGTAACTTCTTTCTCCTTGATATCCATTGAGATTCCAAAAAGGGCTTGTTTGGATCCATAATATACATCTACACCATTTGCCAATATTTTAGAGTTACTCATGTTTTACCACTTCCTTTCAAATCTATTTCTTAAGAACACTGCAATGGCATTCATCATAAACAAAAATATTAAAATTACCATTATGGCTGCAGCTGATTTTTCTTGAAAACCTCTTTCTGCACTTTCCACCCAAAGATATATTTGAACAGGTAGTGCTGCTGAAGGTTCTGTTAAACCAGTTGGAATATTAGGAATAAATGCAATCATGCCAATCATTATTAGTGGTGCTGTTTCTCCTAATGCTTGTGCTAATCCAATAATAGTCCCTGTTAAAGTCCCTGGTAGTGCAAGGGGTACGACATGATGAAATACCGCTTGTGTTTTTGTTGCTCCAACTGCAAGTGCTCCTTCTTTAATTGAAGGAGGAACAGCTTTCAATGAAGCTCGGCAGGCAATGATAATGGTTGGTAACGTCATTAAGGCTAATACGGACCCTCCAACTAACGGTGTACTCCTTGGAAGACCAAAAACATTAAGCAATACCCCCAACCCAAGTAGTCCAAAAACTATTGATGGGACTGCTGCTAGATTTGAAATATTTACTTCTATTAATTCAGTTATTCTATTTTTTGGAGCAAATTCCTCAAGATAAACAGACGCTCCTATAGCAATTGGAAAAGATAAAATAAAAACAGTAAAAAGAGTAAATAATGATCCCATAAATGAACCAGCTACACCAGCAATTTCAGGATGCCTTGAATCTGCTTTAGTAAAAAAGAAATTATTAAAAACTTGTTTAACTCTATTTTCTTCAACTAATTGATCAACATAACTTAATTGAATATCATTTAATTTTCTTCTATCTTCTGGCACATCCCTTCTTGAATTACCTTTTAATAGTTGATCCACATCACTATGGGCAGTTACCCAAATTTGTTGCTTAGTATTAATAACTTCAGGATTATCTAAGAAGTAGTCTTTAATTTCCTTATCTACATTTATAGAAAATAATTTTTTTACTAATTTAATATCTGATTTTGAGAGATCAGGGAAAAAATTTTCAATAGCCTGTTTTTTAACTCTAAAAAATTTTCCTTTTTCCATATCTTCATCTGAAGAGTCAGGTGTTAGTTTTAAAACCTCTTGATTATAATCAACTTCTAGGAGAACAATTGTTTTTTGAAAAGCAGTGTATCCTTTAGAAAATATTGTATACAAAAGAAAAACTAAAACTGCTAAAGATAAACACATAGCTGTGAAGCCGTAATACTTAAATCGCATATCTTCTAAACTTCTCTTTTTTCTCAAAGAAATAATTTTTTCTTTAGCAATAGAATTATTCATAACGCTCCCTGTATCTCTTTACTATTTGTAGAGCTATAATGTTAAGAAATAATGTAATAACAAATAAAACTAATCCTAAAGCAAATGCTGATAATGTTCTTGGGTTATCAAATTCTTGATCACCTATTAAGGCCACAACAATTTGAACTGTAACTGTTGTTACATTTTCAAAAGGATTGCCCGTAAGATTGGGGGCTGTGCCTGCTGCAACTACAACAATCATAGTCTCCCCTATCGCTCTGGATATTGCTAATAAAAATGCTCCAACAATTCCAGGTAAAGCTGCTGGTAAAATTACTTTTTTAATAGTTTCTGCTTTATTAGCGCCAATACCAAGAGATGCTTCCCTTAGACTTTGTGGGACAGAGTTTATTACATCATCAGATAAAGAAGAAATAAAAGGAATAATCATAACCCCCATTACCATGCCGGCTGCAAGGGCGCTTGTTGGTGAAGCATCAATTCCAATTGATTGTCCAAATGCTTTAACGAAAGGTGCAACACTAACAAAAGCAAAGAACCCGTAGACTATTGTTGGTATTCCTGCCAAAATTTCGAGAAGAGGTTTAACTATTTTTCTAACTCTTTGACTTGCGTATTCTGCTAAATAAATTGCTGTTAATAATCCAAGAGGTACCGCAACACACATGGCTACTACCATTACTAAAAATGTTCCAGCAAATATTGGTACTGCACCAAAGGATCCCTCTGCAGCTGTTTGACCTTCTCTAATTGGAATAAAAGGATACCACTCAGTACTAAATAAAAATTCAAATATTGATACTTCTGCAAAAAAGCGAAGGCTTTCAAATATTAGTGAAAAAACTATTCCTATTGTAGTGAAAATAGCAACAGATGAACAAAATATAAGTATATATTGAATATATTTTTCAATTGTATGTTGAGCATGAAATTCTGGTTTTAATTTTTGTGAAGCGTATAAGGCTCCAAGTAACATTATAATGATTATTGAGGTATAAAAAGATATTTGACTTATTTGTCTTAAGGAAGAATAATGAGATGCAGCATTAATTATTTCTATAGATTTACCATCAGCAAAAGAAGGGTTATTAGCAACATTTCTAATCTCTGCTAACAATAATCCTTCGTTGTAAACTGCGCCCTCAATAAATTCAAAGTTACTAATAACTATGTTTTGAATAATCTGTTCTTGAAAAATAGCCCATGAAAAATAAACAATTAGTGCAGGAAACAAACACCACATTAAAACGTATTGTGCGTAATAATTGGGAAGAGATTTGCTTTTCGTACCTTGTTTTTTAGAATTTAATTTAATTCTTGATCTTCCGTATATAAAGGAAGAGAAAATTCCGACTGCAATTAAAACTAAAGACCAAAAAAACATTTATAACTTAGTATTAAAAAAAAGGGGGCTTGTATGCCCCCATTTTATAAAAATTTAAGATTTTTATTTATAATTTGTTTGATTAGAAATAGCATCAAGAACAGTTGCTCTATCCTCAGGACTTAGTTGAACAAGTCCAGCATCTAGTAAGTAACCTTCTGTTGCTTCTTCACTTACAAACTCATTAACATAATCCATTAAACCAGGAATAACACCAATGTGTGCTTTTTTAATGTAGAAGAATAAAGGTCTTGCTATTGGATATGAATAATCTTGGATACCTTCCATAGAGATTTCAACACCGTTAATCATTGACGCTTTAACTTTATCAGAATTATTAGATACAAAACTATAACCAAAGATACCGAATGCACCTTGTTCTTTAGTTATATGCTCAACATACAGTTCATCATTTTCACCACCTTCAATAACATGGCCATCTTCACGATACGCTTGACAATCACCGTCAGCAACTAACATATCTTTAACACAACCCTTTTTCATTACAAGTGAGTCAAATGCATCTCTTGTTCCAGAAGTTGGAGGAGGTGCCATGATAGAAATTTCAACTTTTGGTAATCTTTTATCTATTTCATACCAAGTTGTTGGAGCATTTACATTATCTCTAGCCATTGCCTGCCAGATTTCTTCTTTAGTTAAATCAATGCCACCTTTCATTGTAGCACCGTTAGTATATTTCCATTCATAATCTGCAGCGTATGCAAAAGCTATACCATCATTACCAACTCTAACTTCGATGATATCAGTTACACCGCCATCTTGGCAAAGTTTGAATTCTTTATCTTTTTGTGCTCTTGAAGAGTTAGTGATATCTGGATGTTCAACTCCAACACCTGCACAAAATAATTTGTGTCCTCCACCAGAACCAGTTGATTCAATTACGGGTGCTTTCATTCCTTCTGATGCCATTTTTTCAGCAACTAAAGTAGCGAAAGGATAAACTGTAGAAGATCCTACAATTGAAATATAGTCTCTTGCTGAAACTGAAGTAGTTCCAAATAAAGCAAGGACAGCAATTAATTTGATTACATTTTTCATATTAAGCCTCATTTAAAATAAGGTTGTCCTTACAGAATATATATTAAGTATTTATTACAGTTTGCTGAAATACTGGTAAAGAAATAGTAAATGTTGAACCCTTATCTACCTTGCTTTTTATCGATAATTTACCATTATGCCTATTAGTTATATGTTTAACAATAGATAAACCCAAACCCGTACCACCTTGATTTCGAGATCTATTTTTATCTACTCTATAAAATCTTTCAGTAAGTCTAGTTAAATGCTCTTTCGATATGCCTTCTCCCTTATCTATAAAACTTATTTGGCAAAAGGTGGTATTGTCATCAATTACACTCTCAAGCTCAATTTCAATAGTAGAATTTTCTCTGCTATATTTAATTGCATTATCAGTTAGATTTAAAAAAACTTGGATCAAAGCATCTTTGTTTGCTGATATTGTAGACTTATCAAAATCATCCTTGATTTGAACTTCAATTTTTTTGGCCATTAACTTGTTTTGTAAATTATCTACTACGCCTTCAATTAATTGCCTTATATTCGCTTCTTGAAATTCTATAGGTTTATCTTCAGTCTCATATTTACTTAGTAATAATAAATCTTCGACTAGTCTAGTCATACGCCAAGCCTGATCTTCCATTGTGTCTAAAAATTTACCAACCGTTTTGTCATTGGTCTTATCTTCATTGAGTGAATTTTTAATTGTTTCAACATAGCCTAGAATTGAGGAAAGAGGAGTTCTCAATTCATGGCTTACATTAGCCACAAAATCTGTTCGCATTTGTTCGTAGTTTTTAAGAAGACTTTGATCATTTAGTGATATTAATAATTCTTCATAATCTTTTTCAACAAATATTAAGTCAGCAATAAAATACATATCACTAAAATTAGATGGGGTGAATTCAAACTTAAAATCTTTTTTCTCCCTAAAGGCTTTATCAATAAAAGTATTTAACTCTGTTGATCTAATAATATTATTGAGATCTCTTCCTTCATCGATAAATAAAAATTTTTGTTTAGCTGCATTATTGTAAAAAATTATTTCCTTATTTGTATCAATTGCAATAATAATCGAAGGTATCTTACTTAGACTTAGTCTTAGTTTTTTTTTCATATTTTTTTAGTTTAGGCCAATCATTATCACTTAAAATATAACCAACACAATTTCTAGAACCACACTTACAAATGTGATCCACAAAATCTGTATCAAAAGGATAACCATAGTTATAAAAAAGTTCGGCACCTTTTTTTATTCGTTTAATGGAAGAAATCCAAATTTCATTATCTATGATGTCTACTTCACAATTAGGATTACATGAGTGATTAATAAATTTTGCAAAATTATAATCAACATCACCGTCAATGTCGTATCGCTTGTTTAGTTCAAAAACATAGACCATGCCATTATTTTTATCTTTTTTTGCTTTACGGATTTGTTTATCTGCTCTTTTGTCACCCTCTCTTTTAGTAACTTTATCACCAATATATTGAATTACTTTCTGACCTTTTTTAATATTAGTTTTTGCAAATAATCCGGAGCCGTGAAGGGGTGATTTTTTTTTAAACCAAATTTTCTGCGTCATACTGTTATTTTTATACAATACACACATATAATAATAAATTGTATTATAAAATGATACTTTTATGTATAAGGGCAATTATTTAATTAATGAAATTTGAAAATAATAAAAAATTTTACCGCACAATTTGGATTTCAGATACCCATCTAGGAACCAGTGGTTGTAAAAGCAACATGCTTTTAGAATTCTTAGAAGAAACAGATTCAGAATATTTATTTTTAGTAGGCGACATTGTTGATGGATGGCGCATGCGTAAGAAAATGTATTGGCCTCAAGAACATAATGATGTGGTTCAAAAAGTTTTAAAGAAAGCGAAAAATGGAACTAAGGTTGTACTTATTCCAGGAAATCATGATGAGGTATTAAAAGATTTTACGAATTTTTCTTTTGGAGAAATTTCAATCAAAAATGAAGATACACATCAATTAGCTGATGGAAGGAAAGTACTGATTACACACGGAGATGAATTTGATGCCGTTATCATTAATGCGAGGTGGTTAGCCAAAGTGGGATCAGCGCTTTATGAATATTTACTAAAGTTAAATAATGTATTTAATTTTATTCGAAGAAAGATGGGTTTGTCTTACTGGTCACTGTCTCAATATTTAAAAAAGAAAACAAAACATGCAACGAACTTTATTAGTAATTTTGAGTTTGCTGTATCTGACAGGGCAAGAAGAGAAAATGCTGATGTTGTTGTATGTGGTCATATACATAGACCTGAAATAAAAGAATTAAATGGTGTTCTCTATTGTAATGACGGCGATTGGATTGAAAGTTGTACAGCACTCGTTGAAGATGAAATTGGAAATTTATCTATTCTTAATTGGCCCGAAGAAAGAGAAAAATTAAAATTAATTTCTTTTGAAGAAAGACGAAAAATAAAAGAGGATGCAGCCTAAAAAAATCGCGCTAATAAGTGATGCGTGGGTTCCTCAGGTAAATGGCGTAGTTACGACATTTCAAAGCGTTATACCTATTTTAGAAAAAAAAGGTTTTGAAATTAAAATATTACATCCTGCGATGTTTAATAATTTTAGTTATCCTTGGTACAAAGAAATAAAAATTTCTTACAATACTAAAAAAGTTACTGAAAAATTTTTTAAAGAATTTAATCCAGATATTGTTCATATAATGACTGAAGGTCCAGTAGGTTTTGCTGGTCGTAAGTACTGTCTTAAAAATAAACTACAATACACTTCTTCCTTTCACACCCGTTTTCCTGACTACATTAAGCAAAGAGCTTTTATCCCAAAGAGATTTACATACTCCATATTAAGAAGACTACATAGTGATTCAGAAAGAGTTCTTGTTCCATCAGTTTCAATGCTAAATGAGTTAAAAAAATATAATTTTAAAAATTTAGTAGTTTGGAATAGAGGTGTTGATACAGAATTATTTAATCCAAATAAAAGAGATACAAACAGTAAAGATAGACAACTGACTTATGTTGGTAGAGTAGCAATTGAAAAAAATATTGAAGAATTTTTAAAACTTAAAGGAAATTATAATAAAACTGTTGTGGGTGATGGTCCCGAATTACAAAAATATATTAATAAATATCCTGAAATAAATTTTGTCGGTGTAAAAACTGGAGATGAACTAGCGAAATATTATGCAAACGCAGATGTGTTTGTCTTTCCTTCTAAAACAGACACTTTAGGAAATGTAATACTTGAAGCATTGGCTAGTGGAACACCAATTGCTGCATATCCAGTAACCGGGCCCATAGATGTGTTAACAGATGAAAAGATTAACACTTTAGATAATGACTTGTTACAATCAGTTAAGAAGGCGCTTAAAGTAAAAAGGGTTGATTGTAGAAATTTTACTGTTAATTTAACTTGGGACAAATGTGTGAATGAATTTTTAGAATTCATGGTAAAAGTTTAGTTATTTAGGGTAATTTTATAGTGACATTTTCTTTAAGACAAAAAATACTAGCAGAATTTATTGGGACATATTTTCTTGTACTAACAGTTGTAGGTAGTGGAATTATGGGAGAGTTAATGTCAAATGACCTTGGTATAATATTACTAGGAAACACTATCGCAACAGGTGCCATTTTATATGTAATTATTTCTATGTTTTTTAATATATCAGGAGCTTACTTTAACCCTTCTGTTGTATTAAGTGATATTATCCAAAAGAATATTCCTATTAATTACGGAATAATTTTAATCATTACTCAGATTATTGCTGCTATATTTGGTTGTTTAACTGCAAATTGGTATTTTGAATATCCCATAATTGAATGGTCACTCAATGAAAGAGTTGGCGTATTTAAATTCTTTTCAGAAATAATTGCAACTGTTGGATTATTATTAACTATTTTTATATTAAAAGAAGTAAACAAGGAAAGAATAGCTATTGGTGTCGCTTTATTTATTACCGCAGGATATTGGTTTACTTCATCAACAAGTTTTGCAAATCCAGCAGTTACTATAGGAAGAATGTTTACAGATAGTTTTAGTGGAATAAGTCCATCAAGTGTTTTAGGTTTTATTTTAGCTCAGATTATTGGTGCTCTTATTGCTACAATTATTGTTAGATTGTTTTTTAAAAATTAGTTCAACATATCGTACAAGTAGCCTTCACGGATTCCATATCTTACAAAAATAATATTTTTAATGTTATAAAATGAAGCAAGGCTAAATAAAATATATGTAGATAATTTTAATTTATCTAATCGATTTGGTTGGACAACATTCAATTTTTGAATTTGTTTTTTTTCCATAGAGTATAATTTGTGATAAAATATTTCTAACTCTGAAAATGATATCATGTACCCATGTAATTTATTTTTCTTGATTCCATTTAGGTGCAAATGAAGTTTTGCAAGATTGCGCCACATGCCTCCAATAACATAAATATTTCCTACGTTTTTAGAAAATTTAAGAGATTGGTTTTTAAATTTAGAAAATAAAAAATTATCAAATTTTAATTTAGTAGTTTTGTACATATCAGTTTCACTTCTTAAGATGCCAATTTTTAAACTTTTAGTTTCAAGTATGTTTTCATTTTTTATAGTACTAAGTTCTAAACTTCCACCTCCCAAGTCAGCAACTAAACCGATTGGATTTTTTATTGAACTAATTACACCTAGGGATCCGCATTTAGCCTCATTTTTTGGTGAGAGCACTTTTACTCTAACTGACTTTCTTTTCTTGAAGGGTTCAATAATTTCTTTTCCATTTATTGTTTCACGAATTGCGGCCGTTGCAATTATATGAATATCTAAGGACTCATAATCTTTTGCAATCTTAATATATTCTTCTAAGCATTTTATAGCTTCTTTTATTTTTATCGATGGGAGTTTACCTATTTTAATACTTTCACCTAATTTTAAGAATTCTCTTTTTTGATAAAGTATTGGAAAAGGATGAATAGCTTGCGCATATATAACTAGTCTAAATGTATTAGAGCCTAGATCAATCACTGTTATGGGATTTTTATTTTTCTTTTTAGCCATGTAAATGTATACATCTAAAGTATTAAACTCGAATGCTACAAGTCTATTTATTACGTCACGCCAAATCTAGTTGGGATAATTTAGAACTTGATGACATTGATAGGCCGCTAAATAAAAGAGGTATGAGAAACGCAAAACAATTTTCTAAAATATTAGATAAAAGAAAATTTCATATTGGTCAGATAATATGTTCTCCTTCTAAAAGAACAACTAGCACATATAATATAATTTCTAATTCATTTGATCGCTCAGTAAAATTTACAATTGATAACGATATTTACGAATGCCCACCAAATATACTTGTAAGCAAAATTAAAAAATTAAAAAAAAATACTCTTATCATTGGACACAACCCTAGTTTGATAGAGTCAATTAATATTTTATGTAATTCAAATATTGAACATTTTCCAACCTGTGCTTTTGCTATAATATCCTTTAAAAATAGCTGGACTATTGATAAAATTTTAAAACCAAAAAATAAAAATTATTAAAGAAATATGAATTTTTTATGAACATGTTTTTTTTATACCTAAAAAATATAAAAAAAAATTATGTTAAAAAAAAATACCGCTTATAACTATGCAAACAGGGAATTGTCTTGGCTAAAATTCAATGAAAGAGTCTTAAGTCAGACATCTGATAGTAAAATTCCACTTTTAGAAAGGGTTAGATTTTTATCAATAGCATTCTCTAATTTAGATGAATTTTTTATGGTTAGAGTAGCAGGATTGAATGTTCAAAAATTTTCACGAAATAAAAGTTTTGATGGATTAACACCACAACAACAACTCAAGCTGATAGATAAAGAAACATCGAAGATGATTTCAAATATAAAATCAATATGGATAGATTTACTAAGAGAGCTTTCAGAAAACAAAATCCATATAGATGTAGAAAAAACACTGAAAACAAAAGATAAAACATTTATTAAAAATTATTTAGAAGAAAATAATTGGGGGGTTTTAACGCCAATTATTATTGATCCATCTCACCCATTTCCTTTTATACCAAATAAAGAAACAACCTTAGTATGTCGTTTAATGAATAATAAAAAAACTTTTTATGGAATACTAAGAGTGCCAGAGGGATTAGAAAAATTTATTAAATTACCTGATAAAAAAACACGTTTTGTATCTATGGAGACAGCCCTACTTATTTCTTTAAAAGAAATTTTCCAGTGTGATAGGGTTTTGGATAAAGGTGTTTTTAGACCAATTAGGAATAGTGAATTAGAATTAGGGGGTGAAGGAGAAGATTTATTTTTAGTATTTCAAAAAGCTATTTTTGAGAGAAGAAGACAAGAGGTAATAAGAATTGATTTTGATGAAAGTATATCTAGTCACTTAATTAAATTCATAAATAAAAAACTTAACTATAAGGATGTAAATACATATAAACTGCCAATACCCGTTAATCTTTCGAGTATAGAGTCAATTTTTTTGAAAGATTTTAAAAAATTATTTTTTCCAAAATTTAAGGTACGATTTCCTGAAAGAATTAAAGATTTTAAAAATGATTATTTTAAAGCTATAGCAAATAAAGATATTGTTATTCATCACCCTTTTGAATCTTTTGAAGTAGTGACGCAGTTTATTGATCAAGCTGCAGATGATCCAAAAGTCTTATCAATAAAACATACTTTATATCGAACTACTGATGACTCACCAATAGAAGCAAGTTTAGTTAGAGCAGCACAAAAAGGAAAATTAGTAACTGTCATTATAGAGTTGCAAGCACGTTTTGATGAAGAGCGTAACTTAAAATGGGCAAAAGAATTAGAATTAGCTGGAGCGCAAGTTGTTTTTGGCAATATTGATATGAAAACTCATGCAAAAATTACACTTGTAACAAGGAAGCAAATGAATTCTGTTGTAAATTACGCACATTATGGAACAGGTAATTATCACCCGAGAAATGCAAGAGTTTATATGGATTTATCTTACTTCACCTGTGACAAAACATTAACAAATGATGCTGCAAAAATGTTTAATTATTTAACTAGTTATTCTGAACCAACAACAATAAAAAAAATAGTATATTCTCCAATAACTGCAAGAAACAAATTAAATGAACTAATTAGAAATGAAATTACAAATGCTGGAAAAAATAAACCATCTGGAATAGTATGTAAGTGTAATGCTCTTGTTGATAAACAAATTATTGATGAATTTTATAAAGCATCTCAAAAAAATGTAAAAATTGAATTGTTGATAAGAGGAATTTGCTCTCTAATACCTGGTAAAGAAAATCTATCAGAAAATATAGTTGTTAAAAGCATAATTGGTCGTTTTTTAGAACATACGAGAATATATTGTTTTTATAATGGTCATAAATTCCCTCATAGAAAAAATATCTTGTTTATTTCTTCTGCCGATTTAATGCAAAGAAATCTAGATAGGCGGGTTGAAACATTTATTCCTATTGAAAATGAAACTGTACATGAACAAATATTAAATCAGATCTTAATTGCCAGTATGACAGATAATACAAATTCTTGGCAAATGTTAAGTAATGGCAATTATCAGAAAAAAGAAATATCAAGCAAAGAGAAAAAATTTTCCTCTCACAATTTTTTTATCAAAAATCCAAGCTTGTCTGGGAGGGGTTCAGCAAAACTCAAATCTAGAGCTAAGTCTAATTTAAAAATTTGAAAATAGAATTTAATCCCACTCACAACAATTGGACATAGCAGGAAGAAATAATATTGTGAGTGGTAAAGAGTAATTAAATTTTATTTTTTACAGACGTGTTAATAGAATATTAAGTTTTTATAAATTTAATTAATTTTTAACTTCATTAATTCTCAAATAAATTTTTAAGTTCTTTCAATTTATCAAAAATTGAATCTCTTACTTCTCTAAACTTATCTAATTGGTTTGAACTAAAACGATCTGATGCAGGATCATCAAATGGAATTGAAAGTATCTGAGCTTTAGAATTTAAAACTGGACATACCTCTTCCTTACAAAGCGTAAAAACGGTATTTAGTTCATCTCTGAATTTGCTGTCTAAACTTTCAAAATCTTTTGAATAATGTTTTGATATGTCAATATCGATTTCACCCATAACCAGTATAGCATTGGGATTAACCTCTTTGGGCACTGATCCTGCACTTTGAATAATACAATTAGGATATAATTTTTTTGCAATTCCTTCAGCCATTTGACTTCTTGCTGAATTAGCAACACACATAAAAAGAATATTTTTATTTTTCATGAAAGCAAATAAATATAACCAAAAATAAATAGTGGAAGCTGTAAACCAAAGTTTGTAAGAAGAGCTCGATCTTTTGTCATATAACCAACAATTGACCAACCAACAGCCCCTGTGCCGTGAATAATTATATTAATCGGATAGGCATTTAAATTGGTTAATAATATTCCTGATAATATTAACGCGGTGCTAAACCACTTAATTCTATTAATTGATAAATCTGTCATATCTTCTCCTAAATTCTATAGATTGCGAATATTACACTTTACTTAAAGATAAAGATATTAATCAAATTGTAACAAAAATTTAACATTTCTTTCTTTTTTTTTGAAAAGTTCTATAAGCACTCCATGTTTGGATTAAAAAGTGCATCATTATTTGGTGATACCAAAAAGCTTGAAAGAGAAATTGATGAGTTTGTTGATATTGTCTCTGAAGTTGGTTTGGTATTTAAATCTATCGTTCCCACTTATCTTAATCATTCGGCAAATGGAAAATTTGAAGAGATGGTTGAGAAAGTAAAAGAAATGGAAAGTAAGGCAGATAAAATTACCAAAGATGTTGAGCACACATTATATGAGGAAACATTAATTCCTGATGCTAGAAGTGATGTATTGCGCGTTTTAGAACATCTTGATGAATTAATTGGAATGTATCAGGGTAATTGTTATCACTTCTCTATTCAAAAACCAAATTTTCCAAAAGAGTTTCACGAGGACTTAGTTGATTTAACTGAAACTGTTGTGAATTGTGTTGAGTCATTATGTTTAACTGTTCGTTCATTTTTTCGTGATATTAAATCAGTTAGAGATAATGCACACAAAGTTACTTTTTATGAAAAAGAATCAGATATTAAATTTAGCTCTCTTGCGAGAAAAATATTTGACTCAGAGCTAAATTTAGATCAAAAAATGCATCTTCGATATTTTGTTGAAAAAATTGATCGTATTTGTGATCAAGCAGAAGATATTGCTGATGAGGTACAAATCTACGCTATTAAACGTTCAGTTTAATTTTAAATGGAAATTACAATATTAATTTTTTTATTTGGTGGTTTATTTTTAGGCTGGTCTCTTGGAGCAAATGATGCTGCTAATGTGTTTGGTACTGCGGTTGGAACACGAATGGTAAGTTTCACAAGTGCTGCCATAGTGTGTAGTATATTTGTAATACTTGGAGCAATCATAAGTGGTGCTGGAACAACAGAAACACTTGGGAAGCTTGGAGCAATAAATGCATTACCGGGTGCTTTTGCTGCCTGCGTTGCAGCAGGGATTTCTGTTTACTTAATGACCAAAGTTGGACTGCCAGTTTCTACAACGCAAGCTATTGTAGGAGCTATAGTTGGTTGGAATTTATATACAGGATCATCAACAAACATTCAGGTTCTAATGACGATTTTAGCAACATGGATAATTTGCCCAATCATTGCGGGTATAATCGCAATGGGTTTATTTACGTTTACAAAAAGAGTTATTCTAAATAGAAAATTACATATTTTACGACTTGATGCATATACAAGAACAGCCTTACTACTTGCTGGTGCATTTGGAGCATATAGTTTGGGTGCAAATAACATTGCCAATGTTATGGGTGTCTTTGTTCCTATTTCCCCATTTACTGATATTAATATTTCCAACGTATTTATTTTTTCCTCAAAAGAACAATTGTTTTTACTTGGAGGTTTAGCCATAGCAGTAGGTGTATTCACTTACTCTAAGAGAGTCATGTATACTGTTGGAAATGATTTATTAAAGATGTCTCCTGTAGCAGCTTTTATTGTTGTTATTTCTCATTCGATCGTTTTATTTTTATTTGCCTCTCAGGGTATTAGTGCTTTTCTTCAATCTATTAACCTTCCTTCTATTCCGCTTGTTCCTGTTTCCAGTTCGCAAGCTGTTGTTGGAGGTGTTATTGGAATTGGGCTCCTAAAAGGAGGAAAAGAAGTGCAATGGTCCATTGCGGGAAGAATATCGATGGGATGGGTTACGCTGCCAATAATTGCAGCTCTAATATCTTTGATTATTTTATTTGTTTTAGAAAATATTTTTAATTTAACTGTTTCGTTTTAACTTACTGCTCGGTAAGCAAAAATAAAGTCTTCTTGTATCTTTGACTCAATAGCTCCTTTTCGCCTTGATCGAACTAAATCAATTGCTTCTTGTTTAGGATAATTAAATTCTACAAGTAAAATGGCAGCTATTGTTCCTGCTCGTCCTTTACCACCACGACAATGTAAAACAATATTTTTTCCATCTATTAATTCATTTTTAAGAAGTACCTTTGTTGTTTCCCATTTGTATTTAAAATCTTTATCAGGCGCTCCCATGTCGTAAATTGGTAGATGATACCAATGCAACTTGTGGTCATAAATATTTTTTACAAATAAAGTTTTATCACATAATTTTTCAAATTCACCATCTTCAACAAACGATGTGATAGAGCTGCAGTTATTATTTTTAAAAAGATTAAGTTCATTATTAAAATGACTTACTTCAAATATTCCGTTTTCATTTAATCCTGGAAATGAAGTTAAGATTATTTTTCCAGCAAAAGATTTCGAGTCTATAAAATCGTATTCACTAAATTGCATTTAGGACTTGTTACCGAGAAAGGATTTTCTTGCATCTTCTAAATAAGGTCGAAAATGCTCAACATCTGGTGTTTTTTTATCAAGAATTTTAGCCATATCATCAAATCTTCTCAGTTCCACAGCTTCATCCATAAATGGTTTGTTTATAAATTCTTCTGCTTCTTCTTTGGTAAATGGTCCACCTTGAACTTTAAGTGATATTTTAGATGCCTCAGATAAACTGTCATAATACCCATCTTCAACACTTGATAGATATCTTTTTGAAGCAACGTGTGCTCTAATAGGTAATATAACTTCTTCTCCAAAATATTTTTTTAAAAAATCAGCACCTAAGTTTTCATGATGACCATCCTTACCTTCATGAATAGGATCGCCGTCTTCATATACAAGATGTCCCACATCGTGAAGTAAGGCCGCTGCAATTGTTGGGCCAGGCAATTTATGTTGTTCAGCTAATTCAGCACATTGAAGAGCGTGTTCTAATTGAGTGACATCTTCATTGCCATATTGAATATCCGCTCCTTTAGTCTTCAAAAGATCCAGCAAATAATCTACAATATTTTCTTCCATTCTTAGATAATAATTAACTTATTAGAAAATAATTTCAATTCTAAGTTTTATACGATTGATCAATTTTATAATAATATTTAAGAGGATAATAAGTTTAATGGATAAAAAATTATTAACCCCAGGTCCTCTTACGACCTCAATGTCCACAAAAGAAGCTATGTTACATGATTGGGGATCAAGAGATAAAAAATTTATTGATCTCAATTCATCTATAAGAGAGTCATTAGTTAAATTGATTGAGGGTGAAGATAATTATCAATGTGTTCCAATGCAAGGAAGTGGAACTTTTGCTGTTGAATCTATGGTTAGTTCACTTACATCAAAAGACTCAAAGATACTGATTTTAATAAATGGTGCATACGGACAACGTATGAAAAAAATGTGCGCGTACTTAAATAGAGATTTTATAGAGTATGAAGTTGCAGAACATGAAGTACATGATTTAACTAAAATTGAAGAGCTAATTGATAATAATGAATTAACACATGTTTTCACTGTCTATTGTGAAACAACATCTGGTATTTTAAATCCTATTGAAGAAATTGCAAAATTAGTTGAATCAAAAAAACTATCTTTATTTATCGATGCCATGAGTGCCTTTGGGGCGCTACCTCTTAGTGCAAAAAAAATTAGTTTTGATGCGGTAGCTGCATCATCTAATAAATGCTTAGAAGGTGTTCCAGGTGTAGGTTTTATTTTAGTAAAAAATAATGTTATTCAAAATGCAAAAGGAAATAGTCATTCACTCAGTTTAGATTTGCATGATCAGTGGCAAGCGATGGAAAAAAATAAACAATGGCGTTTTACACCTCCGACACATGTATTAGCAGCTTTCAATCAAGCTATTAAAGAACATGAAAATGAAGGCGGAGTTCAGGGAAGACATCAAAGATATAAAAATAATTGTGCAATAATATGTTCCGGTATGAAAGAATTAGGTTTTGAACAATTACTTCCTGATAATTTACAAGCGCCAATTATTATAACTTTTAAACAACCTAATGACTCAAGTTTTAATTTTGAAAAATTCTATAATGCACTTAGTGAAAAAAATTTCTTAATTTATCCTGGCAAACTAACTGTTGCTGAAACATTTCGTATAGGTTGTATTGGTAATTTAAATGAAAATGATATGCACGATACAATAAAAGCTGTTCAAGAAGTAATTCAAGAACTAGGTTTAAAAATTAATTAATTATAAATGACACAAGAAATTGAAATTCCACTAATTCAAGCTACTGATGAAAATCTTAAGGGATACGGTTACTTAATTGATACGTATGAAAAAAGTGAAATTGAAATTGTTACTTGGCCAAAACAAGGTTGGAGAGATATAGAAGAAGGAACAGGAAATGAAGGAGGAACAACAGAAGGCTCCTTTGATACTTGGTGGCAAGGTGATACTCTTTATGGACAAAATAATGCTGTTCAACATAAGAGTGATTACGAAGTTGATGGAAAATATATTCTTGGATATTCAACTAATCCTGATAATGATTTACAAAAAGAAAATTATCAAACTCCAGATAAAATTTATTTATGGCATGCTAATTATCATCCAGATGGGGGACAACTTTTTTATCCTGAAGAAAAAAAACCTTTCATTTGTCCGTTAGCATTACCAACAGATGATATAGAACCAGAACACTTTAAAGCGTTTTATTGTGATGGCTCTAAAGGTCTCTATATTCATCCCAATATATGGCATGAGGGCGTCTTCCCTGTATCTGAAAAGCAATCTTTTCAAGGAAAACAGGGAAAAGTTCATGCCCGAGTTAGTATTGATTTAAAAGAAGAGTTTAATAAATATATTTATTTTAAAACTGAAATTTAATTAAAATTAACTTAATTTAAATTATGAAAATTATTCATTTATCTGATCCACATATTTATACAGATAAAATTCATGGCATTGATCCAGTAAGTAGGTTTAAAAAAGCATTAGATCACATTTTAAAAAATCATAGTGATGCTGATCTATTTGTCATAACAGGTGATATCACAGATCTAGGAGATAAAGAGTCATATCAATTATTTATAAAAATAATTCAAGACGCAAATTTACCTGAACAATTATATCCAAAACTTATAATTGGAAATCATGATAACCGTGAAGAATTTAAAAAAAACTTTCCTTCAATACAAGAAGATGAAAATGGTTTTGTTCAATATTTTAAAGATTTAGAAAATAAACGTTTTATTTTTATAGATACAAATTTAGATGATGAAGATAAAGGTTATTATTGTGAGGATAGACAGGCTTGGCTCAACAAAACTTTAAATCAAACATCTTATGATAAGGATATTTATATTTTTATGCATCACAATCCTCTAGCTTTGGTGAAAGAAGAAACTGATGAGATTGGTCTTCAACAAAAAGAAGAATTTAAAAAAATTTTATTAAGTAGTAAAAAAAATATTAAACATATTTTTTTTGGACATCAGCATATAACAAGCTCCGGTTCGTATTGTAATATAACTTTTTCATCTCCAAGAAGTACGTGGTTTCCATTGATATCAAATTTTTCAAATCAATACAGACTGGGAACAGCAAATACAGATACAAATTATAATATTGCAATTATTCGATCAGATGGAATTATTATTCATACTGAAGATTTTTTAAAAACTGAAGTAAATTGGATTGAATAATAAATAAAATTATTTCTTTTCTATAACAAAAATTTCATTATTAAAATAAAGACCTTTGTTTTTTGCAACTATATTTTGAACGATCTTTTCATAATTTTTTGTTTTTTCAACTTTCATTACTTTATCATCATCTATTTGATTTACATATATTGATGCATTCCATGCTGAAAAAACTATAGAGGTTGCTATACTTCCACTAATTTCATTTGGTAATGCTCTTAGCTTACATTTAATATTTCTTTTCTCACCAAAATATAATTTATTAAGTGTTTCTTTATCCAAATTTTTCTTAAGATATGAAATAATGCTATTGCCAAGAGAAGGAAACGGGTTTTCTTTAGGCCATACTTTTTTAATAATATCATTTGCTGGATCTTTACCAGCAGCATGTATTGTTAATAATTTTCCCTTAGGTTTGAGCGCTCTAATCATTGGCTCAATTACATATTTTACTTTTTTTTCTGCGGATATTCTTGATCTGTATGGTTGAGAAGCTATAATGAGATCAAACTTATTATCAGAATTATTTTTTGTTGGAATTAATTCATTTACATTAAATTCTTGGTCTTCTCTATAAATCACCATTACGGAAGGCTCTTTATATGTTGGATTACCTGTTTTTTTATTAACTTCTATATTCCATTTTTTCTCTAAGAAATCATTTTGACTTCTTAATTGTTGAGCAAATTCAAGTGAGGTATTTCCTTTTAGTTTTATAACATTCCAATTTATTTTTTTCTGTTTATTTTCATTTTTAGATTTTAAATTGGCAGCTTCCGCATAATGTAAATTTGAGATTACAAAAACAGTATTCTTGTGTTCCACAAATCTATCAGGTAATTTTTCTAAACCCAATCTTACATCTTCAATACTAATTTCTTTTGTTGCAACTAACAAAGGAATGGTCGGATTTGCAGAATGGCATTGTCTCATTACATTCATCAATAATGATCCATCACCCATGCCTGCATCAAATATTTTTATTCCAGGTTTTACTGGTTTGATTTTATTTACATGAGGACGAATTGCATCAGCAATTTGATTCTTTTCATTTGTAGTAGTTACGAATAATAAATATTTTTGTCTATTATCGTAAAATCTAAAATTTTTTTTCATGTTTAGTATAAACCCATTAGTTGAGCAGACTTGGTAAAAGATTCTTTATTGCCAATAAAGTTTTTCCCCCGTTCTCCTAAAAACGCATCATCTACTATATTATTCCATTCTTGAACAGGAACTTTTATTTCATTTAAATTTAAAGGCACATTTAATGAGCGCATGAAATCACTCAATTTGGATGAGCCAACTTCAAGATTACTGTTAAAAATTGATTGTAATCTCTCCTCAGCAACTGGATCGATGCCAATCATACTCCTTGTAACAATAGGAAGAGTAAAAGAACAAGCAATACCATGCTGAACTCCATAATTAAGAGTAATAGGATAAGAAAGGTTGTGCGAAATAGCTGTTTTAGTATTTGAAAATGCCAAACCAGCATGAACACATGCACGAGCAATGTTTGAACGTAATTCAACACTTTTAAGATCTTTTGATAAAAGTGGTAAATTCTCTAAAACCAATTTCGAAGCTTGAATTGCATGTGATGCTGAAACTGGATTAGCATTAATATTCCATATGCTCTCCATGGAATGAGATAATGCATCTAGACCAGTTGATATTGTAAGGCCAAGAGGTTTATCAACCATAATTGATGGATCAATAATTGCTTTTTCTGCATAGAGTGTTTTATGAGCCAAAGAGAGTTTATTATTTTTTTCTTTATCCCAAATTGTAGCCCAACAAGTAAGCTCACTTGATGTTCCAGAAGTTGTTGGTACGGCAATAATTTTTATAGGATTTTCAACCTTTGGACTTTTTTTATTTCTGACAAAATCTGTTAGATATTCTTGATTTTCTTTAAATGCCGCAATAGCTTTTGCTGTATCAGTCACAGATCCACCACCAATTGCTAAAATATAATCAACATTTTTTTTAATAGAAGAAAATTTTTTTTGAAGTTCCAAAATATCTTTGTAATCAGGGTTGGGTTGAACTTCTGTCATAATAGCTAAAGGGGGATTTGATGATGTGTTTAATTCATCACTATATTTTTTAAAAATTTCTTCTGGATGCGTGATAATTATATAACTTTTATCTTTAAGTGCATTATGTACTTCCTGAAATCTATTTTTACCAAAGATGATTTCTACGGGATTAAAGTAATTCCACATTATTTTAAATTGATTTTGCTGCTTTTGATAAAATTGTCATTTTTTCAATTGCCTGTTCTCTTGTAAAAAAACCTAAACCACAATCTGGAGCAGCAATCAAACGATGCTCATCAATATGCTCTAAAGAATCTTTCATTCTAGTTCTAACTTCTTCTACAGATTCCATTCTACTTTTAGCAATATCAATAAATCCAAAAATAACTTTTGTTTTTTTAAATTTTTCTAAAAGATTTAAATCATTATGTCGGTGAGAATCTTCCAGAGATACAGCATCAATAGTAGAGTCATCAACTAATGTAGCAATTCTATCGTATGCGTCTAAGTCTGCTTTTTTATATCCTGTTGAGTCAAGAGAGTTCGGATAACCACAACAAATATGACATTCCCTTTGTACATCTTTAGGAATTCCATGCATCATTCTTTCTAGGTTTTCCATGCCGTATATATTTGCTTCTTCTGGTTTTCTTGCAAAAACTGGTTCATCAATTTGAATATATTTACATCCAGCATCAACTAATGCTTTTATTTCTTTATTTAGAGCTAACGCTAAATCAAAACCAAGTTTTTTAAGATCGTCATAGTAGTTATTTGCAATAGAGTCAGTTATTGTCATCGGACCGGGTAATGTAATCTTAACTGGATTTTTGGTGAATTGTTGAGCGCTTTTCCAATCAAATGGCATGCGTATTTCTTTACTTGATACTGGACCGATTATTGTTGGAACATTCGCTTCAAAAGCTCCTTGTCTCACTGATTTGTGAGTTACTTCTTCAAAACTTATATTATTTAAAAAACGACATTGGTGGAAAACATAACTTTCTCTTCGTACTTCACCATCCGTTGGAACATCAATACCAGCACTTACTTGATCAAGTATAACTTCTTTAATTGCTTCTAAAAATAAATTTTCTACATTATCACCAGCATCCTTTAGTGCTTTTTCGTAAGCACCTGGTGACCAATTTGCTAATAGTCCTTTAGATGCTTTTTTTTCCTCTTCTGATTTTGTACCTAAGAACCAATCATTGATTGGTGTATTTTTAGGTTTTGGATAAGCACCTATTGTGGTTGTTATAAGTGGCATTGTTCCTCCATTAATATTTTTAAACAAGAACAGCGGCTTTTATAAAGCCGCTGTCATAAAAAGTTAATAATAAAGTGATCTTAATTTACAGAAGATCGTTTATTTCTTCCATCATCTCTTCTTGAAGATCGCCCATATCATCAGCGCTACCTGTAGCAATTTCTTCAGTATAATCATAGATTACTTGAGTGATTGCTAATCCGTTTTCACCAGGATATGCGAACCAATCTGCTAAGAGTGGAAGCTGTTCAACCGCAGTAAGTTTATTTGGATTTGCACTATAGAAATCACCTAATAAATCGTTAGCTGCTTTGTTTGGTGGAACATAACCAGTTGTCTCAGCAACTAATGCTGCGCCAATACCAGAAGTAATAAACTTCAAGAACGTCCACGCCGCATCAACTCTTGCTGGATCATCAGAAGTAGAAGTTAACATTGCTGCATTTCCACCTGCTGGTAATCTTGCTGGAGTTCCATTATTTACACCTGCCATTCCAGGGAATGGAGCTGTCTTAAGTACGAAATCTGCTTTTGCAGCATTTACTGAACCTAAGCTTGAAGTTGACCAGAACATCATACCAATAGTACCTGCATTAAATGCAGCTTGACCATCAGCAATTGAATAGTTAGGCATATTACAACCGCTCATAATGTCATGCATTTGTTGTAAAGTTTTTAAACCAGCGTCTCCGCCTAAGTTAACTTTTCCATCTTCAACAATTTTAACATTTTGTGTGTGCATTAAAGCTTGGTGGAACCAGTTACCTGTAATATTCCAACCAAAATATAAAGTGCCACTTCCAGCTGCTTCTAATTTTCCACAAGCATCAATAACTTCATCCCAGTTAGTTGGAATGCTGTCTATACCCGCTGCAGCTAATAAATCCATGTTATAGTATCCAACAGGAGTTGATACAGAGAATGGTAAACCATAAACTTCTCCTCCAAATGTTGAAAGACTTAACATTGCAGAATGATAACCATCTTTTTCAAAATCAGCTTCTTTTGCAATGAATGGTTCTAAAGATTTTGCAATACCTTTATCTACTAGAGGAGCTTGTCTGTTAAGACCTTGCATTGTAACATCTGGTAGATTCCCAGAAGTTGCTTCTCTTAAAACTGTAGCAGTTGCATCTTCATAGTTTTCATAAGTTGCTCTAAATTTTACTTGAATATCTGGATGTGCTTTTTCAAACTCTGGCATAATAGCTTGATAAGTTACATCAAATAAACCTGAGTAAGGATAAGCTACTTCTATTTCAATAGACTTCGCTGAATTAACAGAACCATAGAAACCAAAAGCTAATACGGCTGCTAATCCTGTAATTAATTTTCTCATTTAATCCTCCCGATTATGAATATAAATTATAGTTTAATCTAACATGTAGAATAAAATCGTTACAAATTTATTACACAAATATTACTAAAAATTAGTAATTTTTTTCCACAGAATTTTTAAAAGTTTCCAAAAAACCTTGGTTTTTACCAAGGTAAAGAAAAGGTTTTAACATTAGTAAAGCTCTTCATCGCTTCAATGACACCCTCTTTGTATCCCAGTCCCGAGTCTTTAATTCCCCCAAAAGGTGACATTTCAATTCTGTAACCAGGCACTTCCCAAATATTGACAGTTCCAACATTTAAGTTTTGGATATATTTTTTTGCTCTCATAAAATTATTGGTGCACACACCTGAAGATAATCCAAAAGCAGTTGAATTTGAGATCTTTATGACAGATTCATCATCATTGGGAACGCGTATAATTGGAATGACAGGCCCAAAAGTTTCTTCCAATACTAATTCACTTTTAGGATCAACATTATCAATTACTATAGGAGGCAATAACGCACCTTTTCTTCCAGGATGATATAAAATTTTAGCACCTTCTGCTTCTGCCATTGAAACTCTCTTATCAAATAGTTCAGCTGCTTGAGCATTAACAACGGTACCTAAATCAGTTTCCATGCTCATTGGATCTCCGAACTTAATTTTTTTAGCTCTTTCCAAAACCATTTCAACAAACTGATCAGCAATTTTTTCTTGCACAAGTATTCTTTTAACTGCAGTACAGCGTTGTCCTGAATTTTTTGTTGCACCAGTTACGGCTAATTCAACAGCTTTCTTTAAATCATCTGAATCTAAATCATTTAAAACAATTAAAGGGTCATTTCCGCCAAGTTCAAGAACGGTTCTTTTGTATCCTGCTTGTTCAGCAATTAGTTTTCCAACACCAACACTTCCAGTAAAAGTAATAAGGTCAATATTTGGATTCTTTATCATTTCTGAACCAATATCTTGTGGCCAACCTGTAACAACAGAAAACATTTCAGGGGGTAGACCAGCTTCATATAAAACATCAGCAAGAACCATTGCTGTTAAGGGAGTTAACTCAGTCTGTTTACAAACAGTACAATTATTCGTTGCAATGGAAGGAGCAATTTTATGAGCCACCATGTTTAATGGATGATTAAAAGGGGTAATTGCAGAAATTGCTGTTAATGGTTCTCTTATTGTAAATATTTTTCTCGCTTTTCCATGAGGAGTTAAATCACAAGAAAAAATTTCTCCGTCATCATGAATACAAAGTTGGGCAGTTAAAGAAAAAACATCAAATGCCCTACCGACTTCATATAACGAGTCTTGTTTTGAAATCCCAAGCTCTAAAGTAATTATATCAGAAATTTCTTCTTTTCTTTTTACAAGAACCTCAGCAGCTGTTTGAAGAATTTTTTGTCTTTCATATCGTGTAAGCTTTGGTTGATAGTTTGCAGCAATTTCAAGAGCTTGTCTTGCATGTTCAGCATTTCCTGCAGGAACCGTACCAATGACTTCGCCTGTAAAAGGATACTCAACATCTATTGTTTTTTCAAAAGTTACTTTTTTGCCAGCAATTCGCATAGCTTCATTAATCATTTTCTTTTCCATTACAGGGCTCCATTAATTGCATAGTAGAATGCATCATAATTATATAACTGTTTTTCATTATTGTAATTTTGTATTTTTAGATTTGATATAAAAGGCACTTCTCGCTCATGCAAACCACCATGAGAACGTAAAGGTTCATTTAATCCAGAAAGATTATGTTTATCTTCCGATGATCCAATGGTCATAAATTCTGAGGACATACATATTATATCACCCATCCGATCAGGAGGAAGATTGTATGTATTGCAACCTTCATCTTTTGTTAACACTACCTCTATATCCTTAATTTCTTTAATTGATTCTATAACGTCATTAACTTTAGTTTTATCTTCAAGATAAATTGTTGCAAATGAACCTAATGATCCGTGATGAACAACATAAGGATCGGTTATTGGTAAAATAACTTTTGCTACATTTGGTTCAAATTTTTTATCAAGATAATCTTGTAAAAAAATTGCATTAGGTGAACCATCATCTTTTGATTTTGGTTTCATACCGTGATCAGCTGTAATAATTATTGATACATCGCCCTTATTTAAAAGACCGATATATTTATCAAACATAGCGTAAAATTTATTAGCCACTTCATTTCCTGGTGCATACTTATGTTGAATATAATCTGTTGTAGATAAGTACATTATATTTGGTTTAAATTCCTCAAGTAGTTTAACTCCAGCTGCCATAACAAATTCGGAAAGACCCTGAGAGTATACTTCCGGTACGGGCATTCCTAACCAGTCATTAACATTATCAATGCCATTATGTTCTTTTGTTGCCTGATCAGATTTTTCGGCTGAAAAACATATTGCTCGATTATCATCAAATCCTAAACCGTTGCCCAAAAGAGTTCTGAGTTTATCTTTCGCCGTAACAAGAGCAATCTTTGATCCAGAATTATAAAATTTTTCAAATATTGTTGGTGCACGCATATATTTTGGATCATTCATCATTACTTCTTCCCCTGTTTCAGGAGTGTAAAAAAAATTACCACATATTCCGTGAACAGAACTAGGTTGCCCTGTTACTATTGATATATTATTTGGATTTGTAAAACTTGGGATAGCACTATGAACAAGTAAACTCTCTCCATTAGAAATTAATGCATCAATATTGGGTGTAAGATTTAGTTTTGATGCCTCTTCGAGATACTCTTTTTGACTTCCATCCAGACAAATGACTATGGCTGTCTTTGCAAATTTACTTGGGTATTCTCTTTTGTTAATTTCTAGGTTTTCGGTCACAATTTTTAATTAATATATAAATAAAAAAACAAATTTATAGTTATATGTTGTCTAAACTCAATAATAATTTGAAAATATGTTCATAAAATTGAAATAAAAGTGCAATATTTAGATTTAAAATAATCTTAAATATTATAATATTTTAAAAAAAAATTAAAAATAAAGGGGAGGAATCTGGTGGGAACTATATCACTTAAAAACATTTCAAAATCTTTTGGATCAACTCAGGTATTAAAAAATCTTAATGTAGATATAAAAGATGGAGAATTTTTGACTTTAGTTGGTCCTTCTGGTTGTGGTAAATCTACTTTACTTAGAATTATAGCTGGGCTTGAACAACAAACTTCTGGTGATGTTTTAATTGATGATAAAGTTGTAAATAAAATTAGGGCAAGTGAACGAGACTTGGCAATGGTTTTCCAATCGTATGCTCTCTATCCTCATCTGACAGTAAGAAGAAATTTAGAAACGCCATTAAGACTTCGAGATTATAATTCATTTGAAAGACTACCGTTGATTGGAAATTTTTCTCCAAATAAAAAAAATAAAACTGAATCTATAAATCAATTAGTAAACAAAACTTCGGAAACACTTAAAATCTCTGAACTACTAGATAGAAAACCAGGTCAGTTATCTGGAGGTCAGAGACAAAGAGTAGCTCTTGGTCGTGCAATGGTGCGGGAACCTGTTGCTTTTTTGATGGATGAACCTCTGTCTAATTTGGATGCAGCGTTAAGAGTTCATATGCGCTCCGAATTATCAGAGCTTCATAATTCACTTAAAACCACTTTTGTATACGTTACTCATGATCAAGCAGAGGCGTTAACGATGTCTTCTCGAATGGCAGTCATGATTGATGGAAATTTATTACAATTAGATACTCCGCAGGAAGTATACGATAATCCTTTATCCTTAAGTGTTGCCCAATTCGTTGGAAGTCCTAAAATTAATATTTTTAGTGGTTCATCAGACTCAAGTGGAATTGTAAATTTTTTAAATCTTAACTTAAAAAGAAAATGTTCAGAAAAAAATCTAGAATTAAGTATTGGTATTAGACCTGAACATTTAGAAATTACCAATCAAAGCGATGAAAATACTTTTAGTGCAACAGTTGTGTATAGAGAAAATTTAGGATCAGATATTTTCTTTCATGTAAATACAGAAGATGGAATGAATAGAATCATTGTAAGAGGTATACCACAATTTACAAATGAAATTTCTAATGGCTCAAAAGTAAATATTAAAAGAGTTTCTGATAAAGCTTTATTATTCAATAGTGAAGGAAAGAGGATTCAATTTAATAATGCATAATTCTAAAGCTCATATTTGGTTTATTGCTCCTGCAATAATACTAATGATTGTTATATTAATTTTTCCATTGTTTCTCGCAGGGGGAATTTCTTTTACCGATTATAATTTAGGGAATAAGTCTATTGGATGGGTCGGATTAGAAAACTATGACAAAATGTTCAATAGAAAAACTTATGTAAAAATGATTTGGGCTACAGCAACCTATGTAATCGTGGTGGTTCCTATTTCAGTCGTACTTGGTTTGTGTGCTGCAATGCTCCTAAATTCTCTTAGGTTTGGAGCTGATATTTATAAAACAATTTTCTTTCTTCCTGTTATGGCGACTCTTCTTGCTATGGCTATTGCATGGGAATTCACTCTGCATCCAACACTAGGTATAGTTAATAGTTTTTTAGCCAACGGTTGTGGAGGAATTAGAGAATTTATTTTAGGTTTGCATTGGTTACCATGGGTAGACTCACAGCAAAGCTGGTATCATGTGGCTTGTGCAAATAATATGGATTTTCCATATTGGCTAAAGCAAAAAAATACAGCGATTTGGACAATTTGTTTTATAGGAATTTGGCAAGCATTTGGTTTTAATATGGTTTTATATTTAGCAGGCCTAACAGGTATACCTAGGGAATTATATCAAGCAGCCGAAATGGATGGTGCTAAATCAACATGGGAGCAATTTAAACTTGTAACCTGGCCAATGCTTGGACCTACAACTTTATTTGTAGTAACAATTACAACAATTAGAACATTTCAAGTTTTTGATACAATTGAAATACTTACCAAAGGTGGCCCATCTAAAACTACGTACGTTATGATGTATGCAATATTTGAAAAAGCTATTCAACAAAACTTAACGAGTATTGGAGCAGCAATTACAGTTGTATTTATAGCTTTCATATTAATTTTAACTTTCTTCCAGAGATATGTGATTGAAAGGAGAGTACATTATTAATGCAAGCTAAAGAATACATTGGTGAAAGCTGGAAACATGGCATTTTAATAGTTGGTGCAATCCTTGTTCTACTTCCATTTTATATGATGGTTTCAATGTCGCTTAAATCTCAGCAAGAAATTCAATCAATTTCTGGAGGTTTAATAGGAGCGCAAGAAGTTCAAACATTTCCAGTCTGTGTAAAAACTGGTTATTCTGAAGAAACATGCACAACAAAGCCATATATTTACAATTACTGGTTTGCTTTTGAAAAAGCTCCAATTCCAAGATACTTAATGAATGGAGTAATAGTAACTTTATCAATTTTTATTATTCAAGTTCTTGTTGCTCTACCTTGTGCCTATGCTCTTGCCAAACTTCGGTTTTATGGACGGGAATTTGTATTTTCAATGGTATTATTTTGTTTACTAATTCCTGTGCACGGGATTGCACTTCCTCTTTATGTAATGCTTGCCCAAGCCGGATTGGTTGATACCTATTCCGCCTTGATACTCCCCTGGACAATATCTGTATTTGGAATTTTTCTCATGCGGCAATTCTTTATGACAGTTCCAGATGAATTAATTGACGCCGCCAGGATGGATGGCATGGGAGAATATTCTATAGTATGGAAAGTGATGCTCCCAACAGCAATACCCGCATTATTGGCATTTGCAATATTCTCAGTTGTTGCACACTGGAATGATTACTTCTGGCCGCGAATGGTTATTACAGGGAATAGAGATCTATTTACTCCACCACTTGGTATTAGAGAATTTAGGGGAGGTATAGATAGTGATGAATTTGGACCAATGATGGCATCAATTGTAACTGTTACAGTTCCTTTAATTGTAGCTTTCATAATTGCACAAAAAAGATTTATTGAAGGAATTACTCTGACAGGGATGAAATAAAACTATAATTAGTTTTTTCTGATGCCTGACTATTTTTTATTTTTGCTTATATTAATTGCTGCTCTTTCACACGCAGTCTGTCATAGCATTCTAAAGAACAATAAAAACCCTCTGGGAATATTAGGAGTAACATCTATTTTTGAAATAATAATTTTTACTCCACTTGTATTAAGTGTTCCTTTTCCAACAACTTATATTTGGATTTTAATTATTCTTTCTGCTTTCCTACATGGTTTGTATAGATTGTTTGTTGTTTACTCATATCAATATGGTGATTTATCATTCATATATCCAATAGCGAGAGGATCCTCATCTTTATTGCTAGCATTAATAAGTGTAATTTATTTATCAGATAAAATTTCTTTAATTGGTTTTGTTGCAATACTAATCGTTTGCTTCGGACTGTTTTTAATATCATATTCAGATAAATTGAAGTTTAATTATACTGCTTTTGGATTGGGTTTTTTAACAGCTATTATGATAACAACATATACTCTAGTAGATGGCATTGGTGTTAGAAATTCTCCAAACCCATATACCTTTTTATATTGGATGCTTTTATTAAATGGAACTCCAGCATTAGTTGTTTCATTTTTATTTAGAAACAATGGAATAAGAGTGATTAATAAAAATCTTATTTTTACAGGCGTTTTATTCGGAATATTAGCTCCGTTAGCATATGGAATAGTAGTTTGGTGTATGCAATATTTACCAATAGCGTATGTTTCATCTTTACGTGAGAGTAGTATAATATTTGCAACCTTAATTGGTATGATAATTCTTAAAGAGAATACAGCCTCAAAAAGATTGGTACCTTCAGTATTTGTTGTTCTTGGAATATCACTGTTATATTTTCAATTATAAAGATAGACCTAAAATATTATTGGACATCAAATCTTAAATTTTCTATAGGTCCATTAATATGCCTGATATTGAACATGTAGAAGCAAATATTGAAACTATTTGTTGCGATGGTGGTGAAGATGGTTTAGGACATCCAGCAGTTTATTATACCTTCAATAATGAGGACAAAATTATTTGTGGTTATTGTGGTAAAATTTTTATAAGAAAAGAAGAGTAAAATGTATAAAGAATCTTGGGGTTTAAAAAGGATCTGTCCAATGTGTAGTAAACAATACTATGATCTTGGAAGAACTGAATTAGAGTGTCCTGAGTGTGGTAAATTAATTGAAGTTACTACGATGACAAGACCAAGACGAGGAAGAAAACCAGGTAGTACAAATGCCGCTCCACTTACTAATCCTATACCGGCTAAACCTAAAGAAAAAGATGATGAACTTGATATTGAGAGCTTAGACTCAGATTTAGATAACAATGAAGATAATTTAGAGGATGATACTGTATTATTAGAAGATGAAACAGATATTGATCCTGCCGTTGATGCTGGTATTAAACCAAAAGAAGACGGCGAAGAAGAATATTAATAATTTACCAACAAAAATAAAGAATGTTTACGATACTACAAAAGACTTGGGCGCTTTTTTTCGGCTTTGCTCTAATTAGCCTTGCTCATGGTTTGCAAGGAACATTAATTGGTGTTCGCTCTGTCATAGAAGAGTTTACATTTATATCAGCAGGGTTAATTATTGCTGGTTATTACATAGGTTATCTAAGTGGTGCATTAACGATCCCAATTTTTTTGCAAAGAGTTGGTCATATTAGAGTTTTTGCTGCTTTAGCTTCTTTAGCATCAATTGCGATTTTATTACATTCAGTTTTTTTACATCCTTATTCATGGTTCTTCATTAGAATTATAACTGGGGTGAGTTTGTCAGGAATTTATGTGATTATGGAAAGTTGGTTAAATAATAAAGCAACTAATGAAACTAGAGGAAAATTACTGTCTATATATATGATTATCACTTTTGTTTTTGTGGGTTTGGGACAATTTTTATTAAATTTAAGTGACCCTGCTAAAGTTGATTTATTTATTTTAGTTTCAATTTTACTTTCATTTTCACTACTACCAATATTATTATCAAATACTGAGCAGCCAACTATAAGTGATACAAAATATTTTACTTTAAAAGAATTTTATATTTTATCTCCTTTAGGTTTTATAAGTGCTTTAATGATAGGTCTTGCACATAGTGCTTTATTTGGCTTTGGAGCAGTATATGTTTCTTCAAAAGGGTTTACTCTTTTTGAAATTTCAATTTTTATGGTAAGTATTTCTTCCTTCGGTGCATTGGCTCAGTGGCCAATAGGATATATTTCAGACAAAATTGATAGACGGATTATATTAATAGCAATAACTTTTATAGCGGCTGGATTAAGTATTTTTATTGTGATATCCTCGTATTTATCTTTTATTTTATTTATAATTCTCTCTGGAATATTTTCTGCAATGTCTCTTCCAATGTTTTCTGTGGCTGTTGCTCATGTAAATGATTTTTTGGAGTCTAATGAAATTATTTCGGCATCTTCTACCTTTAATATTTTAATAGGTGTTGGCTCAATTATTGGTCCTATTTTAGTATCTAGTTCAATGACATTAGTTGGCCCTAATGGCTTTTTTATATATTTATTTATCGTCCATGGAACTTTGGGTTTATTTGGATTGTATCGTATGGCAAGAAGAGTTAAACCGCGTGATTTAGAATCTCAATATATACCTTTACCACGTAATATAAGTGCTGCTGGTATGGAGATGAATCCTGTTATCGAACCAACTCAAGAGGATTAAGTTTTTTGGCTATTCTTTGTAGGAGCAATAAAACAATTATACCCATATAAATCATTGGTTCAGTTTTATCTGCGCGAACCAACATATAAAAATGAAAACTTGATAATATAACTGCTGGATAAATTAAATAATGAATTTTTTTCCATACTTTAAAGCCTAATCTTTTTACCATTTGATTTGTTGAAGTTAACGCCAATGGAATAAGACAAAGGAAACTAATAAAACCAAAAGTAATAAATGGCCTTTTAATTATATCTTTAAATATAAAATTTATATCAAGAAAATGATCTAGAAATATGTAAGTTGAAAAATGAAGAGTAACATAATAGAACGCAAATAATCCTATCATCCGTCTAAATAAAACAATAGATTTTAATTTTTTAATATTTGCTAATGTAGTAATCGTTAAAGTTAATATGATTAGTCTTAAAGCCATCAAGCCAAACTCATCCATTATTCTTTCGATTGGATTGACACCTAAATTTCCTGTTATAAACTGCAATATCCAGAGAAGACTGGGAAATAAAAGTAAAAGGAAAATATAAGGTTTGCTTCGATTAAAATTTTTTGTTGAAAACATCAACTAGTAAAATTTTGTCATATCTAAATCTTTGTAAAGATGTGCGACTTCTTCTTCATAGCCGTTAAACATAAGAGTCTCTCTTCTTTTAAATTCACCTATTCGTCTTTCAGTTGATTGACTCCAACGAGGATGATCAACGCTTGGGTTAACATTTGCATAAAAACCATACTCCCAAGGAGCAAGAGTTTCCCAAGAAGTTTCTGGTTGTTCATTTAAGAATCGTATCGCTACAATTGATTTAATTGATTTAAAACCATATTTCCAAGGAACAACAAGTCTGATAGGTGCTCCATTTTGATTTGGCATTTTGTGTCCATATAATCCTGTTGCAAGAATAGTTAAGGAGTTCATAGCTTCATCCATTCTTAAACCTTCTCTGTAAGGCCAAATAATTGTTCTCTTTTGTTGGCCAGGCATTTCTTCTGGTCTTAAAACTGTAACGAATTGGATGTACTTTGCTGAACTTAAAGGATCGGCAATTTTAATTAATTCAGATAATTGAAAACCTTGCCAAGGAATAACCATAGACCAAGCTTCCACACATCTAAGCCTATAAACTCTATCCTCTACAGTAACTTTAGATAATAATTTTTCTAGATCGATAGTTTGAGGATTGTTAATTAATCCCTCTAACTTTATTGACCATGGATTTGGATTAAAATTTCCAGAATTTAAAGATGGATGTTTTTTATGAGTCCCAAATTCATAAAAATTATTATAGGTCGTTATTTCTTCATAGGAGTTTATTGTATCATTTTCTCCTAAAAATTTATTATAAATATCAGGACTAGCCTGATGGTTAGCAAATACATTTGAGGAGATAGTCGTTGCTAGTGCCGTTGCAAATGTACCTTTAATAAATTTGCGTCTATTTAAATAGGTTGAGTATGGGGTAATCTCTGATCCTAATATTTTCATAATTCTAATATATAGTAATATTTATAAATTTGAAGATTGATGAAGAACAGCTTTATCAAATCCAAATAAATTGTTAGGATATAAAAATGAAAAGAATGCTTTTCAATATAGCGGCTTTATTTGTTTTATTATCTTTTCAAAATTATAGTCACGCTAATAAAGTACATGGTATTGCCATGCATGGTGAGCCAAAATATGAAAGCAGTTTTAGACATTTAGATTATGTCAATCCTAATGCGCCAAAAGGTGGTGAAGTTAAATTTGGATCTTATGGTTCATTTGATAATTTAAATAGAGTAGCCTTCAAAGGGTCTAAGGCAGCTGGTTTAGGTTATATCAATGATACATTAATGAGACGTGTCTGGGATGAAGCTTTTTCCTTGTACGGTTTAATAGCTGAATTCGTTGAAATGCCAGATGATAGATCCTCAATTACATTTTATTTAAATCCAAATGCAACTTTTCACGATGGTTCACAAATTACTCGGGAAGACGTTTTATTTAGCCTTGAAACATTTCAAACCAAAGGAACACCTAATCAGAAAAAAACTTACGGAAAAGTAATTACAACAGAATTAATTGGTAACAATGGTATTAAAATGAATTTTATTAATAATGAAGATAAAGAACTCCCATTAATAGTAGCTGGATTTTTACCAATCATTCCAAAAAAATTTTATGAAAACTTAGATGTTACCAAAACGTTCTTGGATATCCCCCTTGGCAGTGGGCCTTATACTATTGATAGCCTCGATCCAGGACGTCAAATTAAATACAAACGAGTTGAAGATTATTGGGCTAAAGATTTGCCTGTTAATAAAGGGCTTTATAATTTTGATACAATTATTTATGATTATTATAAGGACTCTAATGTTTTAGTGGAAGCTTTTAAAGTTGGTGAATACGACTTTAGAAGAGAATATAATGTAAAACGTTGGCTTACAGAATATGGTTTCAATGCTGTTGATACTGGCGAGGTAGTATTAAAAGAAATGAACAACGATAGACCTGTAGGAATGAATGGTCTGGTTTTAAATACACGACGTGACTTATTTAAAAATAGAAATGTTCGTCTTGCTCTCAGTTATGCTTATGATCATGAATGGATAAATAAAACAATATATCAGAATGCTTACGTTAGAACTGATAGCTATTTTGATAACTCACCTTTAGCTTCATCTGGCTTGCCTTCTGATAAAGAATTAGAATTATTAAACCCTTGGAAAAATCAATTGCCAGCTGAAGTATTTTCAGAAACATTTTCACCACCTAAAACAGATGGAAGTGGAAATGATAGAAAAAATCTTTTGATGGCAAAAGAAATTTTAGAAAAAGAAGGATGGTTTATTGAAAACGGTAAACTAATAAAAAATGGGGAAGAATTTAAGTTTGAATTTTTAATTGTTAGTCCATCAGATGAAAAAATAGCATTAGCATTTCAGAGTAACTTGAAAAAACTTGGCATAACTATGGATGTTAGAACTGTTGATTCATCACAATATCAAGCACGCTTACTTAATTACGATTTTGATATGATAAAGCGCTATTGGGGAGTTAGTCTTAGCCCTGGTAATGAACAACAATTTTATTGGGGATCTGAAGTTGGAAAAAAAGACGGTAGTAGAAATTATTCTGGAATTAATAGTCCAGTTATTGATGCTTTAATCGAAAAACTTATCAGTGCTAATGATCGAATTGAATTATTAACAGCCATTCATGCTCTTGATAGAGTTCTGTTATGGGGTCATTATGTAATTCCATTATATCATAGCAATAAAGATAGAATTGCGTATTGGGATTTTTTTGAATACCCAGATAAAATACCACTTTATGGAATTGTAATTGAATCTTGGTGGATTAATAAAGACAAAAAATAAAAAATTTACTTATTCATAATGAGCCATACTAGAGCAAATATTCTCATGCTAATTGCATCCTTAATTTGGGGAACAGCATTTGTTAGTCAAACAACAGGCATGGGTGCTATTGGACCTTTTACCTTTAGCTTTGGAAGATTCTTTTTTGCTTTTCTTACAGTCATTCCCTTTGCGCTTTATTTAGAAAGGGGAAATGTTTCTAAAATATTAAACGATAGAAAAAAAATTTATTTATGTATTGCTACAGGGTTTTTTCTATTTGGTGGTATGGGATTACAACAATATGCTTTACAAAAATCACTAATATCTAATGCTGCTTTCTTGAGCACACTTTATGTTCCTTTTGTTGGAATTATTTCAAGGTTTATAATTAAAAAACAGGTTCACTGGATAATTTGGGTTGCTATATTGCTTTGCTTATACGGATCCTATTTATTATCATCTAATCAATCGATTGAAATTCAACAATCAGATTCACTTTTATTTATTGCAGCTTTATTTTTTGCATTACACATTATTTGTATTGATATTTTTATAAAGGAATTGAACAGTCCGTTCCTTTTTGGAAGTATTCAATATTTTATAGTTTTTCTCCTCTCAATAATATTAGCTTTTACTTGGGAAGATCCAAAATTGTCAAATATGCAAATCGAATGGTTTGAAATTTTATATACAGGAATCTTTTCAGCAGGAATTGGATATACGCTGCAAATTATTGCTCAGCATAAAGCCAATCCTGCGCCAGCTGCTATTATTTTATCAATGGAATCAGTTTTTGCTGCCATTGCTGGATGGATATTATTGAATCAGGTTTTAGACACACAAAAGATACTTGGATGTCTTGCAATATTTGTTGGAGTCATTATAGTGCAATTAGTACCAATAATAATTAAACAAAAATGAGTGAAAAATTAGATGTTGTAGGAATAGGAAATGCGATGGTTGACGCTATCATTCCATCTAATCAAAGTGAAATCGAAAAGCATGACATTAATAGAGATTCTATGAATCTTATTGATGAAAGTTTAAAAAATAATCTGCATGAAAGTTATTCGATAAAAGAAATGGCAGGTGGTGGATCCTTAGGAAATTCTATGTTTGGTATTACTTCTTTTGGTGGAAATGGGAGTTTTATTGGTAAAATTAAAAATGATGAAATAGGCGTTTATCTTCAAAAAGATATGATGAGAGAAGGATTGAAATTTCCTTTAGGTTTCACATCTCCTGATATCTCTACAGGTTGTTGCACTATCTTTGTAGAAGAAGATGGAACTCGAACAATGTGTACTTTTTTAGGTGCTGGAACATTGATTGGACCAGAAGATATTAAAGAGGATGATATTAAAAATCATAAGATTGCATATTTAGAAGGATATTTATGGGACAACGAAAATGCAAAAAAAGCTATGAAAAAAATGGTTGATATTTGTAAAGCAGATAATCAAAAAATTGCTTTCACACTCTCAGATTTATTTTGTGTCGATCGTCATCGCGATTCTTTTCAAGAATTAATAAATAATGATGTTGATATTCTTTTTGCCAACGAAGATGAAATTAAATCTATGGCTCAAACTTCAAGCTTTGAAGAGGGTTTAGAATATGCAAAGTCATTAAATATTACAGCAGCTATAACTAAAGGAAGTAGTGGATCTGTAGTTGTATCAAATGGTGTTGTTACAGAAATTAGCGCGCAAAAAGTTGAAAAAGTTGTTGATACTACTGGTGCAGGTGATTTATTTGCAGCTGGTTTTCTATATGGATATTCAAAAAATAAAAGTATGGAAGAATGTGGTAATTATGCATCAATCGCTGCTGCTGAAATTATATCCCATTATGGTGCTAGACCTTTAGTAAAATTATCTAGTCTAATTTAGATAACAATTTACTCTTATTTTCTTCATCACAAAAAGAATATTTAATTGCATTATGAGTAAGTGAGGTAAGTTCTTTTTCATTAAGACCAAGATCTTCCATAACTTTATATTCTCCTTGAATAGTTGCATTAAAAAAAGGTGGGTCATCAGAATTGACTGTCACCTTCACACCCTGATTGAATAAAGTTTTAACAGGGTGACTTTCATAATCCTCATAGATTTTTGTTGCAATGTTACTTGTTGGACATGTTTCTAAAATAATATCTTTATCAATAATTTCTTTTACTAATTCAGGATCTTCAATTGATCGAACACCATGACCTAATCTGGTTGGATGAAGTAAATTAATTGCATTACGAATATTTTCTGGCCCATCCCATTCACCAGCATGAACAGTAATAGGAAAGTTTGCTTCTTTTAACATATCAAATGTTTTAACAAATAAATTTGGAGGAAAATGAAGTTCATCACCAGCCAAACCAAAACCGACTAAACAAGGATGTGGATTTTTTAGAACTTCCTCTGCAGTATTTTGTACTGACTCTGGTCCTAAATGTCTAATACCATTCATAATGTAACGAGCTACTATCCCAAAATCTTCTTCAGCTTTCTTTGACGCTTCATAAACACCTTCAATAAATGAATGATAAGTCATGCCTTTGTTCTTAGCATGTGTTGAGGAAATCATTGCTTCCATATAAATAACATTATTAGAAGCGCATTCTTTTAAGTATTCATAAGTTAATTCATAATAATCTTCAGGTGTATGAATCACCGACGTCACCATGTCGTATTTTTTTAAAAAATCGTAAAAATCATCCCATTCATAAGCATACTTAGAACCAAAAAAATCATCGGGTATTTCATGATTATTTCTATCGGCAAATTTTTTACAAATTGATGGTGTTATTGTTGCTTCAAGATGAACATGAATTTCTGCTTTTTTTACATTGTTAAAAATATTCATATAATTTTAAATTACTATATAATAATTATATGCAAACAAGAGTAAACAGAAGAAAGTTTATTGTATCAGCCACTTGCTCAATATGTGGCTCTGTAATTTTACCTTCTTGCGCGCAAGTTCCATTAACAAATAGAAATCAACTAAATTTATATGATAGTAATTTACCTATAGTTATTTTTCAAGGAAGTGTTGCTGGAATTCCTATTCCAAAAGTTTACGCAAATGAAAAGTCTCTTAATCAAGAAATTGATAAAGTTTATAATAAATTTATTTCTCAAGCAAAAAATGACAAGATTTTAGTTGATAATACTGCTGAGTCTAAAAAAATAAAAGAAATAGGAACAGAAATATATTCCTCAATTAATAAATATTACCAAAATAATAATCAAAAAAATCCAATTGAAGATTTTAAATGGCAATTTGCCCTAATAGAATCTGAACAAAAAAATGCATGGTGTATGCCTGGTGGCAAAATTGCTTTTTACACTGGAATACTTCCTATTTGTAAAAATGATGACGGAATAGCTGCTGTTATGGGTCATGAAATAGCACACGCATTTGCAAGACATACAGTTGAAAAACTTACACAATCATCAATGATTCAAATGGCTACAATAGGAATATCAAATAGTCGTTACTCACAATTACTTAATAGATCTTTTCGTATTGGTAATGTTGGAGGTAATGTTTATAACTCAGTTGTAAAATATGGAATCTTTCTTCCATTTAGTAGGAATATGGAAAGTGAGGCGGACTATCTTGGAATGGCCTTTATGAATTTAAGTGGTTTTGATATTAATGAACCTTCAAAACTTTGGGGTAGAATGATGCTTGAACAAAAAAAAAGTGTTCCAGAGTTTATGAGCTCACATCCAAATCCAGAGAACAGGTCAAATAAATTCTTGGAATGGGAAAATGAAATCAAAGATAAATTTCCCCGTGTATAATATTTAGTATATTAGGGATTGTATGTTAGCTGTTGAAGTTCAAGATTTAAACTATTCAATTAATAATAAAAAAATTTTAAATAATATTAATTTTAATCTCAATAAAGATAGTATCTCTTGTATTTTGGGACCGTCAGGTAGTGGGAAAACTACTTTATTAAAGCTCATAGCAGGTCTTGAAAAAGTACAGTCAGGTAAAATTATTATTAATGGTGAAGAAGTAAGTAGTACTGCAAAACACTTACCTACAGAAAAAAGAAAAATTGGTTTTTTATTTCAAGATTACGCTTTATTCCCGCATTTGACAGTAAAAGAAAATTTGAGATTTCCAACTAATGCAAAAAATTCAACTAATAATGTTGATGAAATTATTGAATTAATTAAATTACCAAATTCACTAGATAAATACCCACACGAGTTAAGTGGTGGTGAACAACAGAGAGTTGCTCTTGCAAGATCTATAATTTCACAACCCGATTTACTTTTATTAGATGAGCCTTTCTCAAGTTTGGATTTAAGCCTTCGAGAAGAGGTGAGAGATGATACGCTGCATCTTTTACAAAAATCAAATGTGTCTGTAATTATAGTCACTCATGATCCTTTCGAAGCAATGTTTATCTCAAATCATATAAATATTTTTGATAAATCAGGTTCGATTGTACAGTCAGGAACTCCAAATGATCTCTATAACAATCCAAAAAATTCATATGTTACAGGTTTTTTTGGTGAAACAAATAAATTTGAAGGTGTTGTTAAAGAATCTCACATTTACACACCGGTTGGGAAAATTAAAACACCTGGAAATTTAGAAGGTGAAAAAGTTCTAGTACACATAAGACCTCAAGGTATAAAACTCAACAAACAACCAACACCAGTTAATGGAATTAAGGGAACCGTTGTGGCATCAAAATTAATGGGGTCATTTAGTTTTATCCATTTATCTGTGTTAGATAATAATAATGAAGTTGTTCATGTTCATAGCCACATGCCTGCTGACTTTAATCCAAAACAATCGTCTGCAGTGGAGATAGAAATTGATAATGATCAGGCTTACATATTTAAGAATTAAGTTTTAGTTTTTTATTGATTTAGTAATTGTTCTGTTAAGAAAAATTACCGGTCCTAATCCAGCAATAACGATAATTAGAGCTGCAAATGCTGACTCCTCCAACATTTCATCAGAAGCATATTGATAAACATAGGTTGCTAGTGTCTCAAAATTAAATGGTCTTAATAAAAGAGTTATTGGAAGTTCTTTTAAGATGTCTACAAAAACTAATATTCCTCCAACTAATAAATTTGTATACAGCAAGGGTAATATAATTTTTATTATACTTTTGAAAAAACTAACACCCATTGTTCTTGATGCATCTAATAAATTTGGATGAATTCTTGAAATACCTGATGTAATGGCTCCATTACCAACAGCTAAAAATCTTATACTATACGCAAATAATAAAATTATAAATCCACCAACAGCATAACTCATACGAAAATAAATTAAATCATTAAGCCAACCAACAAATACCACTATTCCAACAGCAAGAATTGTTCCTGGAAAAGCATAACCAGAAGAAGCAAAAAATATTAAAATTTTTTGGAAATTATTTGATTTATATACTCCAACTATAATCATTAATAAGGAGAGCAACATAATGAATGATGAAGAAATAAATGCTAAGGATATGCTTGATAGTGTTATTTGAAAAATTTCAATAAAATTTATTATAGAATAACCTTTAATTACAAAATTCAATAAAATTGAAACAGGTATTATAAAACCAAGACTTAAAGGTATTAGGCAAATTAAAAACAATAAAGAATTTTTAACACCAGAAACTGTTTGGGTTGGTGTATAAGATGCACCACTGTACTTTTCATGAAATCTTCTGCTACGCCTACCCAAATACTCTAAAGTTAAAAGTACTATAACAATCATAAATAAAATACTAGAAATCTGTGATGCACCAGATAGACTATTCATTCCTAGCCAAACATTAAATACACCTAAGGTTAATGTTTCAATTGCAAAATAATCAACTGTCCCAAAATCAGAAATTGTTTCCATTAGTACTAAGGCCAAACCAGCAATTATACCTGGACGACCAAATGGAATAGCGACATTGAAGAAGGAATTCCTTCCATAAATAGAACTGGTTTGAAAAAAAGATATAGGTGTCGTTATAAATGATGCTCTAGTCATTAAATATACGTATGGATACAATACAGAAGACATTACCAAAATTGCACCTCCCATTGATCTCACATTTGGAAACCAGTAATCTTTCGAGCTCGTCCAACCAAATATATCTCTTAACAATGATTGAAGAGGACCAGCATATTCAAAAAAGTCGGTATAAGTATAGGCAATAATATAAGCTGGAACAGCAGCTGGTAATAATAACATCCATTCAAAAAATTTTTTCCCAAAAAAATTATATCTTGTCACTATCCAAGCAGTAGTCAAACCAAAGACTAAACTTAATCCTCCAACACCAAACATTAGAATTATTGTATTGGAGAAATATCTGGGCAAAACAGTAGAAAATAGATGTGGCCATAGTGATGTATCGCCTAAGATCGCGTAATAAAATATTGAAAAAATAGGGGCGATAATTACTAAAGCAATTATCGCCACAGAATTAGACCATAAATTAAAATTTATCAAAACAGTTAACCTATAGTTTACCAGCCTACTCTATCAATGATTTTCTGAGCTACGGGAGCAAGTTCTGCAAGTTTTTCAACAGGCAGTTTATCTTCTTTAAACTCGCCCCATGATTTTAACTCATCAGTTAATTGCATATCTGGATTAACCGGATATTCATAGTTTATAGAACTGTAAAGGACTTGTGCTTTTGGCTGAGTCAAAAATTCAAGTAGTGCAATCGCATTGTCTTTATTTTTAGAGTACTTAATTACACCTCCACCAGCAACATTAATATGATTCCCTCTGTCTTCTTGATTAGTAAAAACTAACTCTATTGAGTTAGCCCAATCTTTTTGTTCTGGATTCTTTTCATTAAATTTCATTTTTCCAAAATAATAGGTATTCATTACAGCAATATCACAAACACCTTCATAAATTGCTTTTGCTTGAGCTCTATCATTACCTTCAGGTTTTCGTGCTAAATTTGCAACGATACCTGCTGCCCATTCTTCAGCTATAGCTTCTCCATTTGCAGCAATTATTGAAGCTAAGAGAGATCTATTGTAGTCATGGCTACCAGGTCTTGTGCAAATTTTACCTTTCCATTTTATATCAGATAGATCTTCTATTCTTTTAATTGAGTTTTTTTTCACTCTTTCTTTTGAGATTGCAACAATTCTAGCTCTCTTTGAAAGCGCAAACCATTTATTATTACTATCTCTTAGGTGATTTGGGATATTCATTTGTAAAATATCTGAGTTAATTGGTTGTAATATATCCTTTTCAACAAATTGGTTTAATCTTGCTATATCAACTGTTAAAACCAAATCAGCTGGTGTATCTTCACCTTCAGCTAAAACTCTTTCTAGTAATCCTTTTTTTGCATGTAAAACATTTACCTTTATGCCAGTCGATTTTGTAAATTCCTCAAAGAAAGGATCTATTAAAATCGGCTGCCTGTAAGAATAAACATTAACCTCTTTGGCAAACAAGTTTAGTGAAATGGTAGATGCAATTAGTATCAATAGTAATCTAAAAATAATTTTCATATAACCTTTCTTTTGTGGAGATAATGAATATCTCCACGTTCTATGATTAAGAATCTGATTAATTAATAGCAAATAATGAAATATATTTTTTTTTAAATTATATTTGTTTTCAGTGTTAATGTATTTGATGACTTTAGAATAATTCTAAATAAAAAAATTTATATAATTAAATAGAATCCAAATATTGCACATCCAAGGCCAAGTGCTCTCAATATTATATTCAAAAAATTATTTTTAATTAGTGCTAAGCCTATGCCTACACCAAAAAGGTGGAGAGCTGCTGTACCTGATGAAAACCCCAAAGCAAATAATAATGGGTTTGCAGCCCAAGGCATTTCAATGCCATGAGCTAGTCCATGGAAAGAGCCAAAAAATGCCACAGCTATCATGATAATATTTGTTGGTAATTTTTTTTCTATTGCAACGGATAGACCTAAAAAAATTACTGAAAAAATTATGCCCCATTCAATCATATCAGAGAGTGTAATAGCAAGTATTTCTATAAATAAACCTGCTGCTCCCCCCACAATCATAAATAGAACAAATAAAGAGGGAACTGTCCAAATGGCTCTACCGCCAATTTGTGAACTAACCACTCCAACACAAACCATTGCTAAAAAATGATCTAATCCTAAAACAGGGTGTGAAAGACCATCATAAAAACCATTCATTCCAGTAAAGGTATGAGCATAAAGAGGCTTAATAATTAAAAGTATGCTTATGAATAAGAAATATCTTAGCATCATTTTTAATCCTATACCCTTCTTCTAAAAAATATTTTTTTTATTAAGAAATAAATAATTGTTATTAAAACTAAAAGAGCAATATGAGGAATGTAGGCGCGAATATCAAATTTTTGCCAATGTACAATATCCATAAATGGACCAATATAGAGAATGATAGGCGTCCAAGTTAATATTTGTTCCCATAGATTGGATCCAAAAAATTCTGCCTCACCAACTGCGAGTGAATAATGTCCTGTGTTATCGTCGTTAAATACTTTTATATAATAGGTGCCAGCATCAATTGTAAAACTTGTTTTAAATTCTTCATTTCTTTCAGTTCCTATTTCAGGACCTTTCCAATACCAATCTCTAGCATAAGGTTCATACCAAGCATTCCACTCAAAATCTTCACCCTCTGCTTTATAAATAACTTTTTTATTTTCATCTAAAACTTCAAGAGATAACCATTTGTAATTATCATTCACTTTTGGACTTAAGATTCCTGTATAAAATAAAAAATCACTATCACTATTTATTTTATAATAATGCGGTTCTCCTTCTAACTTAGAATAATATGCTTTTGAAATTTCTGGGTAAACTACCTCATGTGGATTATCGAACGATGGTGAATAATTTATTAATTTAGGTTGATGGGCAAAAATTGATAGAGGATAAAAAACTAAAAGAAAAATAAAAATTTTCATAATGACTTATAAAAATTAAATTTAGGTTTTTCAATATTTGTAAAGTTTGGGGCCACTTTGGGCCCCTATCCACGACTATTTAATAGAAATAAGTCTAGCTTTTTTTTCTTCTGGAATAATTCTCTCCAAATCTATTGTTAAAAGTCCATTTTGCAATTCCGCATCTTTTACTTTGATATCTTCTGAAATTGTAAACGATCTTTCAAACTGTCTAGTTGAGATTCCTTTATGAATAACGCCGTTACCATTCTCATTAACCACTTTTTCTTTTGGTTTATTGCGAACGGTTAAGTTACTTTCTTTTAATTCAATCTCAATATCATCTTTACTATATCCAGCAAGTGCGACTTCAATTTTGTAATTGTTTTCATCAACTCTATGAATATTGTAAGGTGGATAGTTTGTATTGTATCGTTCAGTGGACTCTAACATTCTATCAAATTCATCGAAAATCGAGTCAAATCCAACAGAAAAGGGTCTTAGAGAATTCCAAACGGATAGGTTTCTAGTCATAATAACTCCTTTAATAAGCAAGTTTGTTTGTTAGCACCCACAATGGCATACTAATAGTTATGATGTGGTGATGATTATACTTATTTCAAGTCTTAAATTATTTTTTTCTTATAAATGATAAACCATCAGAGAGGGGTAAAAGAGAGAACTCAACCCTATTATCATTTTGAATTTTCAAATTTAAATCACGTATAGTATTTGTTTGAGAATCATTTTTATTTTCATTAGCTACATCACCATGCCAAAGCATATTATCAATAATGATAATTCCATTTGATGGTATTAAATTAAGAGATAGTTCATAGTAATTAGGGTAATTTTTTTTATCAGCATCAATAAAAATTAAATCAAAAGAATGTTGGCGGTCTATCATGCTCTGCATTACTTCAATACCATCACCAATAATTGACTCTATTTTTGCACTTACATTATCCATATCCCAATATTTTTTTGCTAAAGATAGAAACTCATCAGAATTATCAATTGAGATAATTTTACCTTTTTCAGAAAGACCTCTTGCTATAAAAAGTGTACTCATTCCTGTAAACCTTCCAATTTCTAAACAAGAATTTGCGTTAGATATTTTTGTAATAATTTCAAGAAACTGCCCTTGTTCTTTTGCAATTTGCATTTGTGAAACGCTGCCTAGTTTTGATGTTTCATGTGCCAAATCGTTAATTATTTTATCATCCCGGTATCCAACTTTTTGGAGGTATTGAACTATGTTTTTATTAATTTCAGTTTGAGTACTCATTAATTAATGTATTCATATATTTCAGGTAATTTTTTTATTTCTTTCTCTGATATGACAAAGCAATCTTTAATTCTATCTTCTAATTTTTTATCATCTTCCATAATCTGAGAGTAAAGAGTTAGTAAAGGTCTTGATGAATCAATTTTATCACCAACAGAACAGACATTATCATAACCTACACCATAATTAATTTTATCAGTAACTTGTTTTCTTCCTCCGCCAAGTTCTATTAAGATAAGTCCTAATTCTCTTGTATGAATTTTTTCAACCCAACCAAAGTTTTGTGCAAATATATCTTTATGTGATGAGTTATTGTTTAAATCTTGTTCGTAAGAAGAGAGAATATTTTTTGGTCCTCCAAGAGCTGCAACCATCATTTCAAATTTTTCAGCAGCGGATCCATTTGTTATTACTTGATCAATTTTTTTGTGCGCTTCTTCTTTTGAAATTTTATACACCATCATTAAAAGTGAAGAGATTAGTTGATTCGTAATATTTTCTAGTCGAGAATCTTTAGTTTCATTTTTTATATATTTTATGCATTCTAATATTTCTAAAGTATGACCAGCGCTTTTACCTAAAACTTGATTCATGTCAGTGATTATAGCTTCACATTGAAGTCCTGAACCTTTTGCTACACTTACTAAAGAATGGGACAGTTCTCTTGATATCTCAATGGTGCTGTTAAAGGATCCATTTCCAACTTTTACATCAAGAACTAAAGACTGAAGACCAGAGGCAATTTTTTTTGATAAAATAGAAGAGGTAATTAAAGGTAAAGACTCAACTGTTCCCACTACATCTCTTATTGAATATAGTTTTTTATCAGCTGGCGCTAGATTTGATGTTTGACCAATAATTGCACATCCAACTTCTTTTACTACTTTTTTAAAAGTATCTATATCCGGTTGGGTATTGTATCCTGGTATTGAATCAAATTTGTCAAGTGTTCCACCGGTATGACCTAGACCTCTTCCAGAAATCATTGGAACATGTAATCCACATGCTGCTAATATTGGTGCCAATACAATACTGGTTTTATCACCAACGCCACCTGTTGAATGTTTATCACACACAAGTTCACTATCTACAATGTCTGACCAATTTATTGTATCCCCAGACTTTGTCATTGCTTCAGTTAAGTGAACAGTCTCTTCAGGAATCATTCCATTAGAAAATATTGCCATACTCATCGCAGCAATCTGAGCGTCTGAAAAAGATCCATTGGTTAAGCCGTTTACAAATTCAATAATTTCTTCTTTTGAAAGAACTTTGCTATCTCTTTTTTTTCTAATTATTTCTTGAGGTATCATCTAATTGAACTTCGCGTATAAACTGTTTAATTAAATTTAGTACATTGTTCTCTGCTAAGCTTGCATTTTCTAAAGTTTCTTGATGACTTAATTTTGTTTTATTCATCCCAGCGGCTAAATTAGTGATGACACTAATACCAATAACAGGAAGGCTGCAATGATTTGCTACTAAAACTTCTGGCACAGTTGACATTCCAACAGCATTACCTCCAATAACTTTTAAAGCATTAATTTCAGCTGGTGTTTCAAAGTTTGGCCCTGAATACATGCAATAAATACCTTCATATATTTTTTGATTATTTTTTTTAGCCACATCAATTAATTGACCGCGGTAAAATTTATGATAGCCATCACTCATATCATGAAAACGAGGGCCATATTCTTCAGCATTATCTCCAATAAGGGGGTTGAAACCACTCCAATTTATGTGATCCTTAATTGCCATTAGACTCCCAGCGGGCATTTTTTCATCAAGACTTCCAGCAGCATTAGTAACAATAAGAAGCTTACTGCCAATATCTTTTAAAACTCGAATAGGTGCAGCAAGACTTTGCGGATTATGACCTTCATAAATATGTGATCTTCCATACATGCAAACTACTTTCAAATTATCAATTTTCCCTAAAACTAATTTACCTGCATGTCCTTTAACAGTTGGTTGAGGAAAATCTTCAAGTTCTTCATAAGAAATTGAATTGATAATATCTTTTTCATCAAAGAAGTTTGTTAAGCCACTTCCTAATATAACAGCGACATCAGGAGAGTTATTATTTGTTAATTCTAAAAATTTTTTTGAAGAAGGTAGCATTAAAGATTTTCTGGACCAAAAGAGTCTGGTAATAAATCTTCGAGTGTCGATGTTTTCATATGGCCATTCTCATTACACATATGAATTTTGGTATCTAGTGAGGCAAACTCTCTTATTCTTTGCCTACAGCCACCACAAGGTGAGCATAATAAATCACCAGAACCAATAACAACTATTTCCAAAATTTTTTGACTTCCATTTGATATCATATTTCCAATTGCAGTTGCTTCAGCACACTGAGATTGCGGATAAGCTGCGTTTTCAACATTACATCCGGTAATAATTTTATTATCTTCAGTTAGAAAAGCAGCACCTACTTTAAAATTTGAATATGGAACATGTGCGAGTTTCCTTACTGAAGAAGCTGCTTTAAATAAACTATCGAAATTTTTAGATATCATAATGAATATTTACTTTTATTTAGATTAATATTATTTAACTTAATTAATAGTATGAGTAAAATCAATTTGAAAATTTGTGGAATAACAAATAAAGCTTCTGTTATAAGAGCTCATGAGAATAAAGTTAAAAGTCTTGGATTTGCAAGTAATAATCTTAATGGGCCTAATACGACCAATGATTCAAATATTAAAAAATTAATTAAGGAATGTAATTATTATAAAATTGAGTCAGTTCTTCTAACAAAATTTTACTCACTAGATGAGATAATAAAGCAAATTGATTTTACAAAACCAAAAACAATCTCTTGTTCCTACCACTTTTCAAAAGATGAACTAATCAAAATAAAGAAAGTATTTAAAAGGTTAAGAATAGGTATTTCAATTAATCCTGAAAATTTTAATAAAAAATACATTGAGTCAGTTAAGGATATTATTGATGTAGTTTATTTTGATATGAATGTTTATAAGATAAAAAAAATAAAGAAATATTCACTAAATAAAAGCTTAAAGCAAATTCAATTCATTAAAGATAAAAATATTCCTATTTATATTGGTGGAGGAATAGACAAGAAAAATGCTTCAATTATTATTAAACAAATAAAACCCTATGGATTAGATATTTCTAGAAGCTTAAAAGATAATAAAAATCTAATATCTAAAGAAAAATTAAAAGACTTTTTAAATCAAATTTCTGTAGGATAGTTTTTTAATAATATAATTTTTTTCTAATTTAGCTGATAGAGTTTTAATTGATTTTTTTTCTGTTGGATGTTTAAGAAGTGGGTCAATATCTAAAATCGGAATTAAGACAAAATCTCTGTCAATTGCTCTTGGATGTGGAATAATTAAGTTATTAAAAGAATATTTATTTTTCCCATAAAAAATTATATCAATATCAATATTTCTTGGACCATTAATTATTCTTTTATTTTTTTTTAATTTTTTTTCTATTTTATTAATAATATTTATTAACTCTAGTGGCTGTTTATTGGTTTTTAAAAGAATAGCTGTGTTATAAAAATTATCTTGATGTTTATATCCATATGGTTCAGAAATATAAACATCAGCTATTTTTGATACATTTCCAATTTTTCTTAATTCTTTTATTGCACTGCTAAGATTAAAAATGGAATTGCCTAAGTTTGACCCTAAGGCAATAATGGTATCAGTTTGATACACTTACTGACTCAGCTCCATATCTTTTAGCTACAGCTTTTTTATTAATAGTAATTTTAACGTCTTTAATATTAAATTTCTTTTCTAAAGATTTAGATACCTCTATTATTAAATGCTCTAAAGTATGCGAATTTGAGTCTTTAATTAATTGTTTTAAATATTTGGTAATAGATGAATAGTTTTTAACATTATTTATATCATTTAAATTAAGATAGTTTTTTATAGAATAATTGAATGATATTGTTACTTTTAAAAGTTGTTTTTGCTTTCTTTCTTTAGCTGTAATTCCTATATTGGCTTTTATAGATAAATTTTTAATTTCTACCTTAAACATAATTTTTCAAATACTTTTAAAGATTGTGAAGTTTCTTTTACGTCATGCACTCTAAATATATCAACCCCTTTTTGATAACAATATAATGCTGAAGCTATAGATCCACCAAGTCTTTCGTTAACATCACTTTTGTCAATTGAATTAATCCAGCTTTTTCTTGATGAGCCTAATAATATACCATAACCTTTAAACTTAAACTGATTCATGTTTTGCATTAATTCTATATTCTGTTTAAGATTTTTGCCAAACCCTATTCCTGGATCAAACCAGACTTTTGAAGGTGGTATTTTAGAATGTTCTAATTTTTTTATTGTTTTTTTAAAAATCTTTTTTATGTCGGAAACAACGTTTTCATAAGAATTTATCATCGATTGCATTGTCTTAGGTGGTGCTGGCGTATGCATCAAAATTAGTCCTGTTTTGAATTTTTTAGTCAAGTCAAAGAGATCTTGGGAACCGCCAAATATATCATTAATTATATGTGCGCCATTATTTAGTGCATATTCTTGCGTTTCAATTTTATATGAGTCTATAGAAATCATAAATTTATTTTTTGGTAATTTTTTTAGTATTGGTTCAAGTCTTTTAATTTCTTCTTTATAGCTTAATGGATCAGATCCTGGTCTTGCACTTTCTGCACCAATATCTATTATTTGAGCTCCATTTTTTAACATTTTATTGATGTTATTTAATGCATCTTTTCTTAAGAAACTTTTTCCGCCATCACTAAATGAGTCTGGTGTTACATTACATATTCCCATAACTAAAGGTCTGTTTATTTTAAAATTATATTTTCCTAATTTCATTTTATTAAAAGTTTAGAATATTTTTTTGATAAAAAATTATATATGTTCATAGAAGATCTATACCAATTTAATTGTTTAATGGAAGAAATACTCACGACACCTTTACCTGAGCCTACCAAAAGTATTTCATTAAATTCATCTAAGTCAGAAAGCTTAATATCTTTTTTTTGAACAATATATGGTAATTTTTCTAACAAATACGAGAGAGTAATTCCATAATAATATGAATTTTTAGGAATAAATAGTTTATTTTTTTTTATACAAATAATATTTGTAGTTGATCCTTCAAGAATTTTATTTTTTTTATAAAAAAGAATTTCTTCTTTTTTTAAATTAATTTTTTTTTGTAAAGAAATTATCTTTTTATATTTTAAATTTTTAAAAGCTGGCAAAGATCTTTGGTATCTATAAATTTTAGCAGTAAAAAATTTATCTTCTTTATTTCTTTTACGTAAAGATATAGATAAAAATTTTTTTGTAATTGCTATTCTTAGTAAATGATCATAGTTTTTAATTTTAGAATTTTTATTAATAAGATTTATTAAAAATTTTTTTGATATTATAAACTTTATGCCAAAGTAATGTATATCTCTATTAAGTTTTTTTAAATGCTCTTCAATTAAAATAAATTTTGGTTTATTTCCAAATAATCTTATAGTTGTAAATATACCCTTATATCCCCAAAGAGGATTAAACTTGATTATTTTTAAATCTTTAACGTGAAATGATTTTTTTAATAAGATGTTTTCCATTTGGAGTTAAGAAAGAATCAGGGTGAAATTGAAATCCATAGATTTGATTAATATCATCTTCAACAGCCATTGCTACATTTGTTTTTTTACATCGCATCGTAATAAACATAGATTTAGAAAAAAATGGCTCTGCCATTTTTAGTGAGTGATATCTACCCCCAAGAAATTCTAAATCTTTTTTAAATATTGATTTATTAGTTACTATTTTTATAAGACTTTGATATCCGTGAAGAATATTCTTTTGTTGAACTATTTTTGCGCCCTCTGAAAAAACTATTTGTTGGAAACCTAAACATATACCAAGAATTTTTTTCTTGCCCCTATACTGTTGATAAATCTTATTAGTCTGAGGATAATCTTTAGGTTCTCCAGGGCCAGGGGATAGAACAATGGTTGATGATTTCTCAAGTTTTTCTTTATTAATTTCATAGTAATTAGATACGAAAGTCGGCTCAATATCATCTAATAAATGCGCAAGATTATAAGTAAATGAATCTTCGTGATCGATGAGATAAATCATTAGTCAAACAACTCTAAAAGAGATTTAGCTTTAATATAATTTTCGTTATATTCTTTTTTTGCAGTGCTACCTAAAATAACTCCACTAGCAACAGATAAATCGATTTTATTTTTAAAGTTAAGAAGTGTCCTTATCATAATATTAAAACGCATATCTCCATTTGCATGTATTATTCCAAAACTTCCTGTATAAATATTTCGATCAGATTTTTCTTTATGATTCAAAAGTTGAATTGTGCTAATTTTAGGACAACCTATAACAGAGCCACCTGGCATTAATGAAGAAATTATTTCATGATTAGTTATTTTATTTTTTAATGAACCTTTAATAGTTGTAACATAGTGAAATAGATCTCTATATTCTTCTACTTTTTTTAATTTTTCTATTTTTACCGACCCTGTTTTACATATTCTTGAAAGATCATTTCTTTCCATATCAACAATCATATTATGTTCTTTAGTTTCTTTTTCATTTTCTCTAAAAAAAGTTAAAGCTTTTTTTGAAGTGGTAGATTTTGTTTTTCTAAGTGTTCCAGCAATAGGCTTGGTTTTTATTAAATTATTTTTTTTTAAAATAAGTGTTTCGGGTGAGCAGCTAATTATATTAAAATTTTTATCTCTAATTAAAAAACTTTCAGGTGACTCATTCATTTTCATTAATTTCCAAAAAAGATCTACAGCATTGATTGTGCCTTTTTTAGAATAATTTTGAGCAATTTTTATTTGATATGTTTTTCCTTGTTTTATATTTTTAGAAAAATTATTAAATAATTTAGAATACTGTTTAAGTGTTAAATTAAGATTAAATTTCTTATTTAATAATGAATATTTTTTTTTGTTTATTTTTATTTTTCTAAAATTGGGTTTTATACTTTGTACCGAAATTTTTTTTCTAATACTAATTTTAGTTAATGGTTGATAAAAAAGTCCACTATAGAAATTATTAGTTTTTTGCTTTGGTAATTTAATTCCTATATTTTCACATAATAGCTTGTATCCAAAAAATCCTATGTAACAATTTAAACTTTTTGAATTTGACTGTTTTTTCTTCGTTTGTGAGTTTAGAAAATATTTTATATTTTTTTTATTAATTAAAAATCTTTTAAAAAAATCCGTATATACGTCAAAACCCTTATTAGTTTTGTATATAATTAAGGGTTTATCAGAATGATATAGCCTATTTAAATATTCGTTGTTGTTCAGCACTTGATTCTATTATAATTATGATACTTATATGAAAAGCATTTTTACTAAAATAACCTTTTTTTGTTTATCCGTCACATGGTCATCCTACCTTTATGGTCATGGAACAATCATTTTCCCAAATGTTGAACACGGAGATGGCTATATTGATGTTAAAATATATGACTCTAAAGAGAGTTTCCTAGATGAAGAACTAGCAATAGAAAGCGTAAGGAAAAAGGCTCAAAAAGGTGAAGTTGTTGTTCCTTTGAGCAAAATTCATGAAGGAAAAATTGCAATTGTTGCTTACCATGATGAAGATTCAGATGGAAAGCTTAAAACTGGATTATTCTGGAGACCAAAAGAAGGTTTTGCTTTTAGCAATAATTATCAACCAAAAGGTCCTCCCTCGTTTAAAAAAGCTGCAATAGATTTAGTTCACGGCGAACCCGTGGTAATAGAACTAAATTATTAATAAAATATAAGATAAATGAAATTACAAATACAAAACACATTAAGTGGGGAAAAAGAAATTTTTACTCCTATTGATCCTTCACATGTAAAAATTTATGCATGTGGTCCAACTGTTTATAATTATGCTCATATTGGTAACGCTCGTATGGCTGTTGTTAATGATTTATTAGTTCGTGTTTTAAAAACTCAATTTAAAAAAGTTACTTATGTTTCAAATATAACCGATATAGATGATAAAATTATAGAAGCTTCTAAAGAAACAGGTGAGGACATTAATGTCATCACTTCCAAATATATTGAAATTTATAATAACGATATGGCAGCGCTTGGAGTAAACCTTCCAGATATTCAACCAAGGGCAACTGATCATATAAAAGAAATGATTGAGTTAATCCAAAAATTAATTGTTGAAAATAAAGCTTATGAAAAAGACGGTCATGTATTATTTCATGTGCCAAGTTTTGAACAATATGGTGTTTTATCTAAAAGAAATAGAGACGAACAAATAGCTGGGAGCCGGGTTGAAGTAGCTCCTTTTAAAAAAGATCCAGCTGATTTTGTGTTATGGAAACCATCACCATCGCCACTTCCTGGTTGGAAATCACCTTGGGGGTTTGGCAGACCCGGTTGGCATCTAGAATGTTCTGTAATGTCTGAAAAATCACTTGGTTTACCATTTGATATTCATAGTGGAGGCATTGATTTAGTATTTCCACATCATGAAAATGAAATTGCACAAACTTGTTCTATATCAAAAAATAAAGATACTAAAGATTTTGCTGCTTACTGGTTTCATAATGGTTTTGTTAATGTTGAGGGTGAAAAAATGTCCAAATCAATTGGTAACATTAAATTAGTTCATGAACTTAATAAAAAATACAAAGGTGAAGTTTTGCGTTTAACATTACTATCAGCACATTATAAACAACCTCTAAACTGGACAGAAGAAATCATTGAACAGAATAGTAAAATGCTTGATCGTTTATATAGGGTTCTTTTGGAATTATCTGAAATAAATATAGATCCTGGTTTGCCTTCTAATTCTATTTTGGAGGCCTTTTTAGACGACTTAAATACACCAAAAGTAATTGCTAAACTTAATGAAGAAGCAAATGGTGTCTCATCAGCTTCTGATAGTAAAAAGATTGAAATTAAAAAAAATCTTTTATCAACTGGAAAAATTTTAGGAATATTAGAAAATGACCCAGAAAATTGGCTTGGATATAATCAAAATAGTGCTGAGAATAGCGAAGAAATTGAAAGGTTGATAAATGAGCGTAATGGAGCTAGACGCAGTAAAAATTTTAGTTTGGCAGATTCTATAAGAGATACATTGAAAGAAAAAGGTATAGAGATAGAGGATACTGATAAGGGAACAATTTGGCGGAAATCTAGATGAGCGGAAAAATTACAATTACATTTCCTGATGGAAACAAAAAAGAAGTAGATAAGGGAATTAGTGGATTAGACCTAGCTTCACAGATTTCTAAATCACTTGCTAAAGAATCAGTTGCTATAAAAATAAACGATGAAATAAAGGATATTAGCTTACCTATTAATAGTGAAGCATCCGTTGCAATTTTAAAAAAAGATAGTGAAGAAGCTCTTGAACTAATTCGACATGATTGTGCACATGTGATGGCGGAAGCAGTTCAAGAATTGTTTCCTGGTACACAAGTTACTATTGGTCCGGCTATTGAAAATGGTTTCTATTATGATTTTGCGAGAAACGAACCATTTACTTTATCTGATCTTCCAAAGATTGAAAAAAAAATGCATGAAATTATTCAGCGTAATGAAAGTTTTGTCAGGGAAGTATGGTCTAAGGATGAGGCGATAAAATATTTTAAAGATAAGGGTGAGAACTACAAGGTTGAATTAATAAATGATTTATCTGATAATGAGGAAATTAGTATTTACAAACAAGGTGGTTGGTTGGACTTATGCCGAGGCCCTCATATGGTTTCAACAAAGCAGATTGGTAAAGCATTTAAATTAATGAAAGTTGCTGGTGCGTATTGGAGAGGAGATTCGTCTAATACAATGCTTACGAGAATTTATGGTACGGCATGGGCGACTGAGAAAGATCTTGAACAACATCTATTGCAAATTGAAGAAGCAGAAAAAAGAGATCACCGCAAACTTGGAAAAGAAATGGATCTATTTCATTTTCAAGAGGAGGCTCCAGGAGCTGTTTTTTGGCACCCTAAAGGTTGGACGTTGTTCCAATCTTTAATAAATTATATGCGAAACAGACAAGATAAGGCAGGTTATGTAGAAACTAATACACCAGATATGATGGATAAGTCTCTATGGGAAACCTCTGGTCATTGGGACAAGTTTAGTGACATGATGTTTAGGACTGAAGCAAAGGATGACAAAATTTATGCAATCAAACCAATGAATTGCCCTGGTGCTGTAGAAATTTTTAAACAAGGTTTAAAAAGTTATAGAGACCTTCCATTTCTATTATCTGAATTTGGAAAAGTACATCGTTATGAACCTTCAGGAGCCCTTCACGGATTAATGCGAGTAAGAGCATTCACACAAGATGATGCGCATATATTTTGTACAGAAGATCAAATAACTCAAGAGAGTAAAACTGTATGTGACTTGATACTAAGTATTTATAAAGATTTTGGTTTTAATAATGTTAGAATTAAGTTTTCTGACAGACCAGAAAAACGGGTAGGAGATGATGTTGTTTGGGATAAGGCTGAGGCTGCATTAATGCATGCCATGGAAGCAACAGGTCTTGAATATACACTTAACCCAGGAGAAGGTGCGTTTTACGGTCCAAAATTAGAGTTTGTTTTAAGGGATGCAATTGGAAGAGATTGGCAATGTGGAACATTACAAGTAGATTTAAACTTACCAGGGAGACTAGGCGCAACTTATGTTGGAGAGGATGGTAATAAAAAAACACCAGTTATGCTTCATAGGGCACTCTTTGGGTCTCTAGAAAGATTTACGGGTATACTTATTGAACATTATGCTGGTCATCTACCACTGTGGCTTTCACCATTGCAAGTAATGGTAGCAACAATTACTTCTGATACTGATGATTATGCAACTGAGGTTAAAAATGCATTGATCAAAAATGGTATTAGGGCTGATGTAGATTTAAGAAATGAAAAAATAGGTTATAAAATTCGTGAACATAGCAATAGTAAGGTCCCTATAATAATCGCAGTTGGTAAAAAAGAGTCTCAAGAAAAAACAACTTCGGTTAGAAGAATTGGATCTACAGAAACAAAGACCTTTAAACTAGATGAAATTGTTACTAGTTTATCTAAAGAAACAAAATCACCAATAGAATAAATTATGAGTAACATTCAAGGTAAGTTTCCAAGTACAAGACTTAGACGCAATAGAATGAGAGAGTTCTCACGTAGATTGATTGCTGAAAACAATCTTAGTTCCAATGATTTAATTTTACCTTTGTTTGTATGTGAAGGAAATAATGTTGAAGACCCTATTCTATCAATGCCAGGTGTTAACAGATATTCTATTAATAAACTTTTAAAAAAAGTAGAAGATGCAGTTAGGCTTTCAATTCCTGCGATCGCTATATTTCCACAAATAGATACTGAGCTTAAAAATGCAGAAGGGAGTTTAGCTGTTGATGAAAATAATTTAGTTTGTAGATCTATTAAAAGTATAAAAAAAGAATTTTCTGAAATTGGAATTATTTGTGATGTAGCTCTTGATCCATTTACAAATCATGGACACGATGGGTTAGTAATAGATAATAAAATCGATAATGATAAAACTTTAGAAATATTGGAAAAGCAGGCTCTAGTTCAAGTAAGTGCTGGTTGTGATGTAATTGCGCCGTCTGATATGATGGATGGACGCGTTGGAAGAATTAGAAAATCTTTAGATAATAATAATTTTCAAGATACACTTATTTTGTCATATGCCGCTAAATATGCATCTGGTTTTTATGGACCCTTTAGAGATGCAATAGGTTCTGGAACAAACTTAGGAAAAGATGGTAAGCTGACTTATCAGATGGATCCATCAAATAGTGATGAAGCTCTTAGAGAAGTGGCTTTTGATATTAGTGAGGGAGCTGACATGGTAATGGTAAAGCCAGGCATGCCTTACCTAGATATAATATCAAAAATAAAATCAGAATTTAAAGTCCCAACATTTGCTTATCAAGTATCGGGGGAATACTCCATGATTAAAGATTCAATAAATAAAGGCTGGCTAAACGAAAAGGTAGTTTTAGAGTCTCTTTTGTCTTTTAAAAGAGCAGGTGCAAATGGTATACTTACCTACTTTGCATTAGAAATGGCAGAAAAACTTAAAAAATGAGTAACATAGAATTTGAAAAAAGGAAGTCAGTTGAACAAGTAGAAGAATCAACTGAACTTGCTCCAAAATTTGATGAAAATGGACTTATTCCTGTTGTAACAACAGATTTTTCTTCAGGTGAATTATTAATGCAAGGATATATGAATGAAGAGGCTTTTAAAAAAACAATTAGTTTAGGAGAGGCTGTTTACTTCTCCCGAAGTAGAAAAGCACTTTGGCATAAAGGACAAACTAGTGGTCTTATACAAAAAATAAAAGAAATAAGAATTGATGATGACCAAGACTGTGTTTGGTTAAGAGTTGATGTAAAAGGCGGTGCAAGCTGTCACGTTGGGTATAGATCTTGTTTTTATAGAAGCATACCTATGAATAATAGTTCTAAAGTTGTATTAAAATTTGAAGAAAAAGAAAAAGTTTTTGATCCAGATCAAGTTTATGGAGATGCGCCCAACCCAACAAAATTATAGTTATTTACAAAAAATAATAAAAGAATAAAGGTCTTTTTAAATGGATGATAAATTAAAATTTATTGAAACAAGTAAACTCCCAACCGATATTGGTGAGTTTACTGTTCATGCATTCACTGATGAAAAGGAAAAAAAGGATCATCTCGCTATATGTATGGGTGATTTGTTAACAAGCGAACCGGTTTTATCAAGAATACATTCTCAGTGTATAACTGGTGAATCTTTTTTTAGTATGAGATGTGATTGTAGATATCAGTTAACTGAGTCTCTTCAACAAATTGCAAATATAGGTAGAGGAGTTGTTTTTTATCTTCAGCAAGAGGGAAGAGGAATTGGTTTATCAAATAAAATTAAAGCGTATAGCTTACAGGACAAAGGATTAGATACTGTAGAGGCAAATCATCAGCTTGGATTTAAAGAGGATGAAAGAACTTATGAGACAGTATCAGGGATGATAAAATTCTTAGCAATAAAAAAACTAGATCTAATGACAAATAATCCAAAAAAAATAAAAGCTTTAAAAGATATGGGTGTTGAAGTTAATCAGAGAATTCCACTTTCATCTGATACAAATAAGTATAATGAAAAATATATTTCTACAAAAATTAAAAAGCTTGGCCATTTATTATAAGTGGACTACGTAGATAATTTAATAAAAAAATTAAAAATGATAAGCCACCCTGAGGGTGGCCACTATGTTGAGATTTTTAAAAATAAGAATGTTAGTCAAATTTATTATTTATTAAAAAAGAATGAAAAATCACATTGGCATAGATTATCAAAAAATGAAATATTACATTTTTATTCAGGTGATCCACTAGAAATTTTTACATCAGTAGATGGAGTTGGATATGAGGTTTTTTCAATAGGATCTAATAATAACTACATCTATACAGTAGTTGCAAATACTTGGTTTGCGATGCGATCTTCTGGATCATATAGCTTAATTGGATGCACTGTCGCCCCTGCTTTTGATTTTAATGATTTTGAACTTGCCCCTGCGACGTGGCGACCACAAAAATTTACAATTGAGTTGTAATTTCACTTTTCTTTGATTTAAATTGTTTATATATTAGTTTTAAACAACGGAGGTTTTAATGGATGCAGAAAGTAAATGCCCTGTAATGCATGGTGCAATTACAAAAAATATGGGGGATGGTACCTCTAATCGTGAATGGTGGCCTAATCAACTTAATCTAAGTATACTTCATCAACATGATCGTAAATCTGATCCGATGGAACCCAATTTTAATTATAGAGAAGAATTCAAAAAACTAGATTACACTGCATTAAAAAAAGACCTTAATAATCTTATGACAGACTCTCAAGATTGGTGGCCAGCAGATTACGGTCATTATGGAGGTTTCTTTATTCGCATGACTTGGCATGCTGCTGGTACTTATAGAACTGGAGATGGCCGTGGTGGTGGTGGCACGGGGGCTCAACGTTTTGCCCCACTTAATAGTTGGCCTGATAATGGTAATCTTGATAAAGCTAGAAGATTGCTATGGCCTATTAAGAAAAAATATGGAAATAAGATCAGCTGGGCTGATTTGTTTATCTTAACAGGTAATGTTGCAATTGAGTCTATGGGTGGAAAAACTTTTGGGTTTAGTGGTGGCAGACCTGATATTTGGGCGCCAGAGGAAGATATATACTGGGGCGTAGAAGAAGAATGGTTACAAAATAAAAGATACACAGGTGATAGGGTTTTAGATAATCCTCTTGCAGCTGTACAAATGGGATTAATATACGTTAATCCTGAGGGACCAGATGGAAAAGCAGATCCACTTGCAAGTGCAAGAGATATTAGAGAGACATTTGGAAGAATGGCAATGAACGATACTGAGACAGTAGCATTAACTGCTGGTGGTCATACTTTTGGAAAGGCACATGGCGCTGGTGATCCTACTTTAGTTGGTGCAGAACCAGAAGGCGCTCCTTTAGAACAAATGGGACTAGGATGGAACAATTTACATGGATCTGGAGTTGGTAGAGATGCAACTACAAGCGGTATTGAAGGTCCTTGGACAACTAATCCAACTAAATGGGATAATGGATATTTTGATCTACTTCTTGGTTATGAATGGAAATTAGTTAAAAGTCCAGCTGGTGCTCAGATCTGGCATGCAATTGATCAGAAGGAATCTGACATGGCACCACAAGTAGATGATCCATCAATAAAAGTTCCAACTATGATGACTACTGCTGATATGGCAATGCGTGAAGATCCGGAATACAGAAAGGTATCAGAAAAATTTCATAAAGATCCAGAATATTTTGCTGATCAATTTGCAAGAGCTTGGTTTAAGCTTCTTCATAGAGATATGGGACCTAAAACAAGATATATGGGGCCTGAAGTTCCTGAAGAAGAATTAATTTGGCAAGATCCTGTTCCACAAGGTCACTCTAACTATGATGTTGAAGCTGTTAAAGCTAAGATTTTAGAAAGCGAATTAACAAATCAAGAAATGGTTGAAACTGCCTGGGCAAGTGCTTCAACATTCAGAGGTTCAGATATGAGAGGGGGGGCAAATGGTGCAAGAATTAGACTTGCTCCTCAAAAAGATTGGGAAGTTAATAAACCTAAGCAACTGAAAAAAGTACTTGATGCTCTTGAGCCTATTGCGAAAGATACAGGCGCTTCAATAGCTGACGTGATTGTTCTTGCAGGAAATATTGGAGTTGAACAAGCTTCTGGAATGGAAGTTCCTTTTACACCAGGTAGAGGTGATACTACTCAAGAGAAAACCGATATTGATTCATTTGCAGTTCTAGAGCCAGAAGCAGATGCTTTTCGTAATTATTTAAAAATGAATTATGATGTAACTGCTGAAGAACTTATGTTGGATAAAGCACAACTATTAGGACTTACAGCACCAGAAATGACCGTACTTGTTGGTGGAATGAGGTCAATGGGCATTAGTTCAGATCAAAGAGGATTGTTTGTTGATACAAAAGGAAAATTAACAAATGATTTTTTTGATAAGCTTTTAGATATGAGTGTTACTTGGAAACCAACTGGAAGCAACTCTTATGAAGCAACTGATAAAATTTCAGGTGAAAAAGTAAGAGCTGCATCTAGAGTAGATCTTGTATTTGGATCTAATTCTCAATTAAGAGCAATAGCAGAGCTTTATGCAAGTGATGACAGTGAAGAAAAAATGAAAAAAGACTTCATTAAAGCTTGGAACAAAGTGATGAATGCTGACCGATTTGATTTAGAAAAATAGATTAAATTTTAAGAGCGGGTTTAGCCCGCTCTATCTTAATAATTATTTTCAATATCTTCAATAAGCTGCTTTGCAAATTTTTTGGACATGCCTCTATATTTCAAAGCTTTAATATCATCTAAGTTACTTTTATCGTTACCAACAATTACAAAACCTAACATTTTTCCTGTCTTATGAGGTGAACAAATATATGCGTATATTCCTGGAATAGTAAATGTATATTCAGCATCTTGGCTAATTTCAGATTTAAATTCTCCAACGCCTTCTGGGACGCCACCAGTCATAAATTCTACATTATGACTTTTTTCTACAGATTTCCAAATTACAGTATCTCCCTCATCAATTGATACAATTAATGGTTCATATCGTTGATTTTTTTTTTCACCATTAAAGTTAGTCCACATCTCAACTTCAACAGTTTTTGCAAAAAGCTGAGTTGCAGATATCAAAAATAAAAAAACAAATAGTAAAAATCTCATTTTTATTTTGGCATATTAGTGGCACCAGTTTCTAAAGAAACAATTTTACCATCTTCTATTTTGAAAACAGACATTACAGCTTGAGTATTGCCGTCGTTAAAAGTAACGAAGGAGTGATGCACAGCTATTTCATCGTTTTCATATATAGTTCTGTCTTTATCTGAATTAATGTCGTCAGTCATAGCCCAACTAACTACATCAGATTTTGATAAAACATTTCCAGATGAATGCATTGTAAACTTAAAATCATCATGTAATATATCATTCATCTCTGCTTCGTTTTTATCTTTCATAGCTTTTTGGTATCTTTCCATTAAACTCATATTTTTTCCTTTCTTAATTAACCTGAAAAATTAGTAACTGCTTCAGAAGTCATTGGTGTCATTACTGTAGTTTCCACCATAGCACCAGCCTCAATTCTTCTTTGTGTTAATTCTTCATCATTTTTGAAACCCATCATGCCTTCTGGTGTAGCGAAGTCAATAATAACTGTTAATTTATTATCATTATCCTTTTCTGTTGCTGCAAATATACAAGTCATACCATGTTCTTGAAGTTTATGACCATTTGCAAGAAGCATTTCTTTCCAAGGTCCAAAACCATTTTTTAAATCTTGTGTTAATTTAACTAACATTTTCCCTCCTAGTTTTATTTATTATATATAGTTGGAAAGTTTAAAAATTATTAAAATATAATAATAATTATCTTTCTTTAATATAAGGTTGTCCAATTGCATTTGGAGCAATTGCCTTACCTACAAATCCAGCCAACAAAACAACTGTTAATATATATGGAATAGCCTGAATTAATTGAACAGGTATTTCTCCGATTGCAGGAAGTTCAACACCTTGTAATCTAATTTGAAGTGCATCTGTAAATCCAAAAAGTAAACAAGCAATCAATGCTGTTTTAGGATGCCACTTCCCAAATATCATTGCGGCCAATGCTAAGTATCCTCTTCCAGCAGACATCTCTCTAAAAAAATTTGCGTTAACGGCTGTTGATAAATGAGCTCCTGCAAATGCAATTAATACTCCATTTACTGCCAAAGCTTTATATCTCATAGAAAAAACATTTATACCTGCGGTATCTACTGCACTTGGATTTTCGCCAACTGCTCTTAATCTTAAACCAAAACTAGTTTTAAATACAATCCAAAAAACAATTGGAACCGATAAGTAAGCTAAATAAACAAATACGTAATGACCACTTAATATATCACTATAAATAGTTCCAATAATTGGTATATCCCTTAAAGCATCTGCAAAAGGAAGATGAATTTCGAGAAAGCGCTGATCCTCATTAAGTGTGGGTGTAAGCCCTGCTTGTCCAAACCAGGCTGCTGCTAAAGCTGTAGTCAAACCAATTATTAAAATATTTATAGCTACACATGATACAACCTGATCGCCCTTGTGTGTTACTGAGGCAAATCCATGCAACATAGATAAGCATACACATGCTATTATAGCTAACAATAATCCAAGCCATGGATTACCTAAGTAGTAAGAACCAACAGCTGCTACAAAAGCAGCCATTAGCATTTTACCCTCCAAACTAAAATCAATTACTCCGGATCTTTCAGCAAATATACCAGCCATCGCTGCAAAGACTAGGGGTGTGGATATTCTTAGTGTGGAATTAATTAAAGAAGCAATATCAGATAAAAATTCCATTATGCACTTACCTCTCTATTAAGTCTTCTTACAAAAAAACTTTCAATCTGTGGTCTAAATAAATTTTCTAATGCACCGCTAAATAATATTATTAGTCCCTGAACTGCAACAAACATATATCTAGTAATATTTGGCATTTCGAATGTTACTTCTGAACCACCTTGGTATAAAATACCAAATAAAAATGCTGCAGGTAAAATACCAATTGGATGGTTTCTCCCCATTAACGCAACTGCAATTCCTGTAAAACCATATCCTGCAGGGAAACCTGCTTGAATTTTATGACTTACACCAAGAATTTCATTAACACCAAGTAATCCTGCCAAACCTCCTGAAATACACATTGCTATAATAATATTTTTATGAGGAGATATTCCCGCATAAATTGCTGCCTGAGTATTATGACCAACGGCTCGCATCTCATAACCCCATTTGGTTTTCCATATTAGAAACCAAACAAAAAATAAAGATGCTATTGCTAATAAAAAAGTAAGATTAAGAGGTGAATATCTTATCTTTATTCCAAGTATTCCAGAAAATGCTTCAAAGCTTGGAAGCCAGATAGCTTCTGGAAGCTTAACGGTATGAGGTGCCATCTGATTAGTGTCCCTAATGACATCTACTAATAAAAAAATCATTAATGATGATGCAATAAAATTAAACATAATTGTTGTGATAACAACATGACTACCTCTTTTTGACTGAAGGTAAGCAGGTATGTAAGCCCAAGCTGCTCCAAACAAGAATGCTCCAAAAATTGCCAAGAGCCAAACGATTGGTACAGGAAGAAAGCTTAAATTTATTGCCACTAAAAAAACACCAAGACCACCAATGTAAGCTTGACCTTCTCCTCCAATATTAAAAAGCCTACAATGAAATGCTACTGCAAATGCTAATCCAGTGAAAATAAAATTAGTTGTATAATAAAGTGTATATGCAAATCCTTGGATATAACCAAATGAACCATAGATAATTAGTTTAACTGCTTCTACAGGATTTTCACCCGCAATAAAAACAAATAGCCCTGAGACCAATAATGCTAATGTTAAGTTTACTAAGGGAACAATTACATTTGATACCCACCAAGGAACTTTAGATTTATCAACTACAATGTTACTCATTCAGAAACTCCGGCCATTAGTAATCCCAATTCGCGGTCAGTAACATTTTTATTTTCTTTTTCTCCAACAATTTTTCCATCAAACATTACAACAATTCTATCCGATAAAGACAGAATTTCATCTAACTCAACTGATGCTAATAATATTGCAGCTCCCCTGTCTCTCATATCAATAAGTCGTTGATGAATAAATTCAATTGCCCCAATATCGACACCCCTTGTTGGTTGGCCTACCAACAAAACTTTAGGATTTTCATTTAGCTCCCTACTTAAAATAATTTTCTGTTGATTGCCTCCAGAAAAATTAGATGTTGTTAATGTTGGAGAGCTGGGCCTTACATCATATTCCTGCATAACTTTTTTTGAATGTTCTTTTATTTCTTTATTATTTAAAATTGAGGATTTTGAAAAAGGCTCCTGATCATGATAGCCAAAAATTAAATTTTCGCAGGCTTTAAAATCACTGATTAAGCCCATTCTTTGCCTGTCCTCTGGAACATGTGCTAAGCCTTTTTCTTTAAGCATTCTTGGATTTAAAAAATTGTCCTGATCAGATATTTTTTCACCAAATAACTCAATATTTCCAGACTCTACTTTTCTAATTCCTGATAGTGCTTCCAATAATTCAGTTTGTCCATTTCCTGTTACACCAGCAATACCTAAAATTTCTCCAGAGCATATTTCTAAGTTTACATCTTTTACACGAGTAACATCTAAATCATCTTTAACTGAAAGATTATTAACTTTAAAAATAATTTCACCTTTTTTTATTTCTTTTTTATCGACTCTAAGTAAGACACTTCTACCAACCATCATTTCAGCTAATTGTTCCTTATTTGTGTTTTTGGTTTTTGTGTGTCCGACCATTTCACCCTGACGCATGACTGATACTTCACTTGTTAAGTCCATTATTTCTATTAATTTATGTGTAATTAAAACAATAGTTTTGCCTTCTTCTTTTAATGAACGAAGTATTTTAAATAACTCATCCACTTCCTGCGGTGTAAGAACTCCAGTGGGTTCATCAAGAATTAATATTTCTGCTCCTCGGTATAATGATTTTAATATTTCTACTCTTTGACGAAAACCTACAGATAAATCAGAAATAGTAGCATTTAAATCAATATTAAAATTATAAGTTTCACATAATTTTTCTAAATCTTTTTTTGCCTTCTCAAGTTTTTCTCCAAATACTGTTTCACCCTCAAAACCTAAGATAATGTTTTCAAGCACTGTGAAATTTTCAACCAACATAAAGTGTTGGTGTACCATGCCAATTCCATTTATAATTGAATCTCTTGGTGATCTTAATTTTATTTCTTTTTCATTTATTTTAATTGTTCCCGAATTTGCTTGATAGAGTCCAAAAACAATACTCATTAAAGTTGATTTACCAGCACCATTCTCACCAATAATTCCATGGATTGTTCCTTTATTAATTGTAAGATTTATATTCTTATTGGCATGTACATGGCCAAAAGATTTATTAATATTCGTTAATTCTAAAATAGGTGAGACCATAAAATTATTTATAAGTCTATGGTCTCACCAAGTATTTAATTAGTTTTAATTATTCTTGCGACCAGTCAGCAACAACGAGTGAACCACTAGCTATTTCTGCAGCAGCTGCATCAGCAGCAGCAGACATTTCAGATGTAACCATGCCATCTTCGGTTGCATAGCCTACCATGCCTTCTGCAAGACCAAGAATGTTGATTCCTGATTCAAAAGAACCTCTTCCTACTTTTTCAGCTTGCTCAAAAATTGTTAAATCTAATCTTTTTAACATTGATGTTAACATATTACCTGGATGCATCCAATTTTGGTTTGAATCAACTCCAATACCCATTATGCCTGCATCTGCAGCGGCCTGAAGAACACCTATTCCAGTTCCACCTGCTGCTTGATAAACAACATCTGCACCGCCATCAATTTGAGCTTTTGTTAATTCAGCGCCCTTAGTAGGATTGTTCCAAGCTTCATTAGTAGTACCAGTCATATTAGCTAAAACTTCAATGTCTGGATTTACATATTGAGCTCCTTGCTCATAACCACCTTGGAATTTTCTTATAAGCGGAATATCCATTCCACCAACAAATCCTATGGTTCCGCTTTTAGAGGCCATAGCTGCCATCATTCCAACTAAGAATGACCCTTCATGTTCCTTATAACAAGCTTGATAAATATTGTTATTTGGATCATCTAGCCAACAAACATCAACAGCAACAAATTTTATATCAGGATAATCTGCAGAAACTGCTGCTACAGCATCTGCCTGAGCAAATCCCATTCCTACAATCATTGTTGCACCTCTATCAGCAATTTTACGCATACCTTGTTCAATTTGATTGTCATTAGCTGACTCAAATTCAATCATTCCCCAACCAAGTTCATTTACAACTCTTTCAGCTGTATTAAACGCTAATTCGTTAAATGACTTATCGAACTTTCCACCAGAGTCATAAACAACTCCAATTGTGTTTGAATACGCGCTTGAAGAGAAGACAAGAGCGAAACAAACAAAAAAAATACTAAAAATTTTCTTCATACCAAAAATCCCCCTTAAATATGAATTATAGATATCTCATTGATATCATTTTTATTGCAAAATAAAATTGTTAAAAATGAGATAGTGACTAAATAATAGGTTTTTTTATGGATAAGATCAAGTTCCCATGTACCTATCACCTGCGTCACCTAGGCCGGGCACTATAAACTTATTTTTGTTCAATTTGCTGTCAATATTACAAGTAAATATATGTATGCCTTTTTGGTGTTTTTGAATATTTTTGAGACCTTCTGGAGCCGCAAGTAATGAAATCAAAAATATATCTTTAATAGATACGCCTTTATTTTTAATTAGGTTTATTGCAGCTATTGATGAATTCCCAGTTGCAAGCATAGGATCAAGTATAAGCACTTTTTTGTTTTTTGTTCTAGGTAGTTTAAATAAATATTCGACGGGCTCATATGATTGTTCATCTCTGTATAGGCCTATATGCCCCTTTTCCGCATCAGGTATAAATTTTGCAAAGCCCTCTAAAAGGCCAAGACCGGCTCTAAGGATAGGAACTAAAATTATTGGCTTAGC
>CACDMT010000003.1 GCA_902553945.1 uncultured Alphaproteobacteria bacterium
AATTAAATGAATTCGAAAATACCATATTAAAAATAAATAATAGTCTTTCAGATTTTAATCAAAATAAAAATTTTAATAGTAATAAAGTTGTTGAGTCTAAAAATAATAATATTGAAGATGAAAATACATTGGGGACGTTAAAAATTTCTACAGATCAAAATGAAACAAGTAACAATAAAACACTAAGTAATGATAAAAATATAGACTATGATGATAGTTCAATAGATTTATCTCCTGAAGATCAGTTTCAATTAGCTTTTCAAAATATTAGAAATAAAAATTATGAAGACGCTAAAAATTCATTTTATAAATTTATTGATAATAATCCTGAAAATCAGTTATCTGGCTCTGCCCATTATTGGCTTGGAGAATTATATGTCTTAGAAAAAAAATATAGAGATGCCGCTTTGATTTTTGCTGAAGGTTATCAAAAATTTCCTAAAAGTATAAAGGCTCCTGATATGTTATATAAACTTTCCCAAACACTCTTTGAAGTCGAAAAAAATAAAGAGGGGTGTAATACAATGAAAAAATTCATAGATGATTATCCAAAACACAAATTAGTAAAAAAAACAAAAAAACATATACTAGATCAAGGTTGTGATGAGACAAATGAATGAAATTAAATTATATTAGCTTTTCAAAAATAGTTTTTAAAAATTATATATTAGAAAATAAACCTCATATAGCAGTTGGAGTGTCTGGTGGGCCAGACAGCATGGCTTTAATTCATTTGCTTAATAAATTAATTAATAAATATGATGGAAAAATAACAGCATTAATAATTAACCATGGTCTTCGTCCTAACTCATTTAAAGAAGCTAAGTGGGTATATAATGAATTAAAAAAAAATAAAATAAAATCAAAAATATTAAATATTAATAAAAATCGAATTCAAAAAAAAAATATGAGTGAAGCAAGAGATAATAGATATGATAAAATAACAAGCTATTGTAAAAAAAATTACATACTGCATTTATTTATTGCTCATCATAAAGATGATGATTTAGAAACTTTTATAAATAGAAAAATATCTGGAAGTGATTTTGAAGGACTTCAATCAATTATTAAGCATAGTGTTAGAGATAAAATTAATATTATTAGGCCATTACTCAGCTTTACAAAAAAAGAAATTTATAAATATAATTTAATAAATAATATTAAATTTATTGAAGATCCATCAAATACTGATCCTAACTATACAAGATCTTTAATTAGAAAATTTTTATTTGATGAAAAATCAAAATATAAAAAAGATATTTATAAAGAATATAATTATATTAAAAATAAAATATTATTATACAAAAAAATGATCTGGGAAATAATGATATTAAATACAGTTTATTCTAATAAAAATAGTATCAAATTAAAATACTGTATTTTTAATAATTATGATAATCTTATTTTTGAGAAAATTTTAAATTACATTTACAAATCATTTTTTGGAAAACAAAAATATTTAAGATCAAAAAAAATTGAAATACTGACCAAACAACTTGAAAATCCAAATTTTAAATATTTTAATATTGGCAGTCTTAAAATAAGAAAAAAGCAGCGTTTTTTGATATTTTCTCAGTAATTTAATTAATTTTGTATAAAACTATTGTGTTTTTTTAATTAATTCCTAAATAATACTAATACAAATGAAAAACTTCAGCAAAAATATAGTTTTATGGTTAATTATTGGTCTTCTCTTAATAGTATTATTTAATCTATTTCAAGGTACTACAAATAATAGAAATACTTCAGAAATATCATTTTCTGATTTTATGGCTGCAACTCAAAGTGGTAATGTATCTGAAGTTAAGATAACAGGAAATAATATTTCTGGCTTCTTAAATGATGGAAGATCATTTTCTACATATGCGCCAAATTATCCAAACCTAGTAGATAAGCTTAACGAAATGGGTGTTAAAATAACAGCTGAACCAGCTGATAGATCAATGCATCCACTTTTAAGCATATTGTTGTCTTGGTTCCCAATGTTGTTACTTATAGGAGTTTGGATATTTTTTATGCGTCAAATGCAATCTGGTGGAGGTAAAGCCATGGGATTTGGAAAATCGAAAGCTAAACTTTTAAATGAAGCTGTAGGCAAAATTACTTTTGATGATGTTGCAGGTATTGATGAGGCAAAACAAGAGCTTGAAGAGGTGGTAGAATTTCTTAAAGATCCTCAAAAATTTTCAAGATTAGGAGGAAAGATTCCAAGAGGAGCATTATTAGTAGGTCCACCTGGTACAGGTAAAACATTACTTGCTAGAGCAATTGCAGGAGAAGCAAACGTTCCTTTTTTCTCTATTTCTGGATCAGATTTTGTTGAAATGTTTGTTGGTGTTGGTGCGAGCAGAGTTAGAGATATGTTCGATCAGGGAAAGAAAAATGCTCCATGTATAGTTTTTATTGATGAAATTGATGCAGTAGGAAGACATAGAGGAGCGGGTCTTGGTGGTGGTAATGATGAAAGAGAACAAACCTTAAATCAACTTTTAGTTGAAATGGATGGTTTTGAAGCAAATGCAGGTGTAATAATTATAGCTGCTACAAACAGACCTGATGTCTTAGACCCAGCATTATTGAGACCCGGAAGGTTTGACAGACAAATTACTGTTTCAAATCCTGATGTTATTGGTAGAGATAAGATTCTAAAAGTTCATATCAAAAAAATAAAAGTATCACCCAAATTTGAATCAAGAATTATTGCTAGAGGAACCCCTGGCTTTTCAGGCGCCGATCTTGCAAACCTTGTAAATGAAGCTGCTTTACTAGCTGCTAGAAAAAATAAAAGAATGGTTACATTAGAAGATTTTGAAAATGCTAAAGACAAAGTTATGATGGGATCAGAAAGAAGATCAATGGTTATGACTGAAGATGAAAAAAAGTTAACTGCATATCATGAAGCTGGACATGCGGTAGCTACTTTACATTCACCCTCATCTGACCCAATACACAAAGCAACAATAATACCGAGAGGTCGAGCATTAGGCATGGTAATGAGATTACCTGAAAAAGATCAGTTATCTATGAGAAATGATCAAATGAAAGCTCATTTACTTATTGCAACTGGTGGTAGAGTTGCTGAAGAATTAATTTTTGGTAAAGATAAAATTACAAATGGAGCTGCAAGTGATATTCAAATGGTAACAAACTTAGCAAAAAAAATGATTACAGAATGGGGTATGAGTGAAAAACTAGGCAGACTTAGATATAATAATGATAGTGAAGAAGTTTTCTTAGGTCATTCAGTTGCACAATCTAAAAACCTATCGGACTCTACTGCCAAATTAATTGATGATGAAGTTAGAAACTTAGCTGAAGAAGCTGAAAATAATTGTAGAAAAATTTTAAAAGATAATATTGATGAATTACACATTGTAGCTAAAGGTTTATTGGAATATGAAACATTGTCTGGAGATGAAATCAAAGATTTAATTAAAGGCATTAAACCATCTAGAGATGAATTTGATAATGACTCTGATATTAGCCCAAAAACATCTCCTTCTGTTCCTAAAACAGGTGGATCTGCTACGGCTCCCGCAAACTAGATCTTTAAAATACTTTCTTTTAGATAAATTTTTGAATAAAAGATTTAAATGTCTAATATTTTTGGAACTGATGGAATAAGATGTTTAGTTAATCAAGAACCATTAACAGCAGAAACATGTCTTAAAATATCAAAAACTGTTGCTTTTCTTCTAAGAAAAAAAATTAATCAGAATTCAAGAGTAGTAATTTGCAAAGATACAAGATTGTCAGGGTATTTATATGAACCTTTAGTTACAGCAGGTTTTATTTCAATGGGCATGGAGGTAATTTTAGTTGGACCACTTCCAACACCAGCAGTCCCACTTTTAATAAAGACTTTAAGAGCAGATATTGGAGTTATGATCACAGCTTCTCATAATACTTATGAATATAATGGTCTTAAATTTTTTAATAAAGATGGATATAAATTGAGTACCAAAATAGAAAAATTAGTTGAAAATATTGTTAGTGATAATAAGAAATATTCAAAAATATATAGTAAAGCTTATAAATCTGGAAAAGCTTTAAGGTTGGAAGATGCATCAGGAAGGTATTCAGAGTTTTTAAAAAATAGTCTAAGCAAAATTAATAATAAAAAAAAATTAAAAATAGTTTTAGATTGTGCAAATGGAGCAACTTATAATATAGCTCCAAAAATATTTTGGGAGCTAGGCCATCATGTATTTACTATAAATGATAAACCAAATGGAATTAATATAAATTCTAAGTGTGGAGCACTAGACACTAGAGAATTATCAAAAAATGTTTTAAAAAATAAAGCCGATGTAGGTTTTGCATTTGATGGAGACGGTGATAGAATAATAGTAGTAGATGATAAGGGCAATGAAATAGATGGAGATAAAATAATTGCGCTTTTATGCAAGTACTTAATTAAAAAATCAAAAATAAATAAAAAATATGACGTAATTATTACAGTTATGTCAAATAAAGGATTAGAAAATTATTTAAAAAATAATCTTAAACTTAAAATAAAAAGAACTTCAGTTGGCGATATAAATGTAATAAAAGAAATGAAAAAATATAAATCTTCTATTGGTGGAGAACAATCTGGTCATATTATTTTTTCAGATTTTTCAAATGCAGGTGATGGTATTTTAGCAGCATTAAAAATAACTGAAATACTTTCTTCTTTAAATTTAACATCAAGTAGAGTTTTTAATTTATATGAAAATTATGATCAAATAAAAATAAATTTAAAATACAAAACCAAATCTAAAATACTTTCAAATAAAATTGATAGTATTAGCAAAAATAAAAAATTTAATAATAATAATATTAGATCGCTTATTAGGCTGTCAGGAACAGAACCATTATTAAGAATTTTAGTAGAGGGAAAGGATAAAAAAACTGTCAATTCCTTGGCTAATGAAATAAAGAGTTTAATAAGGCCTTATCTTGATTAATAAATTCTTAATTCCTACAGGTTATAGAGATAACTTAAATTTTGAAGCCTATGTTGAGCATCAATATAAAAATATGATTATAGAATATTTTAGATCTTATGGTTTTAATTTAGTGAAGACACCACTTATAGAGTATTCAGAAAATCTTAATAAAAATACTTTAAAAATCCAAACTAAGAGAAAAAAAGAAAGATTAAGTCTAAGAAATGACATAACTCCTCAAATTATTAGACTTGCCTCTTCAAGATTGGTTAGAAAAAAAAGACCTTTAAAATTATGTTACTATGGTGAAGTTGTGAGAGAATATGGTTCTATGTTAAGACCTGAAAAACAATTTCAACAAGTTGGAGCAGAAATTATTGGCTCTAATAATATAAAAGCAGATGTTGAAATAATAACCCTTGCATATGAGGCTTTAAGAAAGATAGGTATACGAAATATAGTAATAGAAATATCATCTTCATTATTTTTGACAAATTTTTTTAAAAAAATTAAAGATAAAAAAATTATTACCACACTTAAAAAATTTATAAGACTTAAGGATTTAAATAATTGCTTAAGAGTCTTAAAAAGTAACAAAGAAAAAAAAGAACTAAAACAAATATTCAAATCTTCTGGATATTTTAAAAAAGTTAAAAGTGAACTAAAAAACTTAGCTAAAATAAGTGATGACAAAGAAGAAATTAAAAATTTAATTAAAGTTATTGAATCAATAAAGCTCTCTAAAAAAGATGAAATCAGCATAGATATATCTGAGTGTGAAATTAATGATTATAATTATTATAATGGAATAAAATTTATTTTTTTTGCTAAAAATATTCGCGGTGAAATTGCAAGAGGGGGAAGGTATCAATTAAAATATGGAAATAATTCAGAAACAGCTATTGGTTTTTCTTGTTATATGGACACAGTTTTAAGAGCTTCTACATTTGAGAATAATGATAATCAAATATTAATTAAATTTAATATTCCAGAAAAAGAAAAAAATAAACTTTTAAATAGAGGTTTTAGGTTATTTTCTGTGTTTGATGATAATATTGAATTAAAAAAACATGCAAAAAAATATAAATGCTTATATTATTTTGATAATGGGAAAGTATACAAAATTTAATGTTTTATACGATAGTAGGATCTCAGTGGGGTGATGAAGGTAAAGGTAAAATTGTAGATTGGATTTCATCAAGAGCAGATCTTATTGTGAGATATCAGGGAGGAAATAATGCGGGTCATACAATTAAAGTTGATGATAATTTGTATAAATTAAATTTATTACCTTCAGGCATAATAAATAATAAAAAATGTGCAATTGGAAATGGAGTTGTTCTAGATCCATGGGCATTAATAAATGAAATAGAAAATCTAAAAAAAAATGGCATTAATATTGATAAGGAAAATTTATTTATAGCTGATAATATTTGTCTAATTTTGCCTATTCATAAAATTCTTGATCAAATAAATGAAAATATTCGAGAAGGTGATGAATTAGGTACAACTAAAAAAGGCATAGGCCCAGCATATGAAGATAAAGTTGGCAGAAGAGCAATAAGATTATGTGATTTAAAATATCCAGAGTTGTTAAAGAAAAAAATACATGAGTTATTTAAATTTCATAGCTCTAAGCTTTCATTAAATAAAATTAATCTTAACGCTGATGAAATATACAGTGATTTACTCTCCAAATCTGAATACTTAAATTCATTTAGCATTCCTTTATGGAAATTAATTAATGATTATGGAAAAAATAATAAGACTATAGTTTTTGAAGGTGCACAGGGCTCTATGCTTGATATTGATTTTGGGACATATCCTTACGTTACATCCTCAAATACTATATCTGGTCAAATTTTCTGCGGAACTGGTTTTGGAAATAAAAATAATCATAAAATACTTGGTATTACAAAGGCCTATACAACAAGGGTAGGGGCTGGACCATTCCCAACTGAATTGTTTGATGAAATTGGTGATCATTTAGGAATTATAGGAAAGGAATTTGGAACTGTTACAAAAAGAAAAAGACGGTGTGGTTGGTTTGATAGTGTTCTAGTAAAACAATCAATAGAAATAAATGGTATAACAGACATTGTTTTAACCAAATTAGACGTATTAGATGATTTAACAAATATTAAGGTTTGCATAGGTTATGAAGTTGATGGTCAAAAGTTAGATTATTTTCCTTCTGGTGAATTTTATTACAATAAAATAAAACCAATTTTTAAAACATTTACTGGCTGGGAGTCTTCAACAGTAGGTATAAATAAATGGGAAGATCTTCCTAAAAATGCAAAGGAATATGTTCAGTCTCTTGAAAACTTAATTAAATCAAAAATTTCTATTGTTTCTACAGGTCCAGATAGAAAAGAAACTATAGATGTTAATGGAATTTTATTGGATCTCTAAAATAGCTTTTTGCAGTTTCTGCATTGCTTTTTCTTCAATCTGTCTTACTCTTTCTCTACTTATTTTATATTTTTTGCTTAATTCTTCTAGCTTTAAAGGTTTTTCTTGAAGTTTTCTAAAGGTAATAATTTCCTTTTCTCTTTCATTTAAAAATTTAAGAGCTTTTGCAAAAAGATTTCTTCTATAATTAAGTTCATCTTTTTTTTCTATTATTACATCGTGTGTTTCATTTTTATCCTCAATCAAATCTTGCCATTCAACATCATTTTCATCTGCAATTTTTACATTTAGTGATTTGTCTGAAGTGAAAAGTCTATTTTCCATATCAACTACTTCGCCTTCTTTAACATCAAGTTTAGTTGCAATTTCTCTAATATTTTCTGGCGATAAATTACCACTTTCCATTGACATTATTTGATTTTTTAACTTTCTTAAATTAAAAAATAATTTCTTTTGAGCTGCTGTCGTTCCAATTTTAACAAGAGACCAGCTATGTAAAACATATTCTTGAATCTGAGCTCTTATCCACCACATAGCATAAGTTGCCAATCTAAAACCTCTTTCAGGATCAAATTTTTTTACAGCTTGCATTATTCCAACATTTCCTTCAGAAATTAGGTCTGTAACAGGTAAGCCGTACCCTCTGTATCCCATAGCAATTTTTGCTACTAGTCTTAGGTGGCTTGTTACTAGTTTGTGAGCTGCATCTGAGTCACCATGCTCTTTATAGCGCTTAGCCAACATATATTCTTCCTCTGCTGTAAGCATTGGAAATTTTTTTATTTCCTGAAGGTATAAAGCTAAATTTCCCTCACTTGATAAAATAGGTAACTTCATATATCGCATATAACATAAAAAAAAAAAAAATTAATATTTAACGATTAAATTTAATAAATTCTTAATATCTGGCGGTAATTCAACATCGAAATTCATTCTTTTTTTGCTAACTGGGTGTTCAAAACCTAAATGGTAAGCATGTAGAGCCTGTCTATCAAAGTTTTTTAAAATCATAAATTTATTAAATGTTTCCTTATTTTTACCAAATTGATTGATTTTACTTCTCCCATAAATTTTATCTCCCACTAGTGGAGAATTAATGGATGTTAAATGCAATCTTATTTGATGAGTTCTTCCAGTATATAAAATACAATTAACTAGACTAGCTATTCCAAATTGTTTTTCTAATTTTAAATCTGTTTTAGAGTATTTTCCTAAACCTTTTTTATTTAAGCTCATTTTTTTTCTATTTTTTTTATTTCTCTCAATATAACCTTCTATCTTTTGATTATTAGGCGTTCCCCATACTATAGCTTTATATTTTCTAGTTATTGAATGATCTTTAAACTGTTCAGCTAATTTTAAATGTACTGCATTATTTTTTGCTACAACTAATAACCCACTTGTATCTTTATCTAAACGATGCACTATACCAGGTCTTGAGTTGTTATCTAAATTACTAAGATTATTTTTAGTATAATGTAAAAGTGCATTTACCAAGGTTCCATTTTCATTTCCTGGAGCTGGATGCATTACTAAATTAGGTGGTTTGTTAACAACAATCAAATCTTCGTCTTCATAAATTATCTTTAAATCAATATTTTCCGGTTGATGTTTATCCTTTTGTTTTATAAAAATATTAACTGAAAAATTTTCATTTTCTTTAGTTATGTAAGAAGGATCTTCAATCTTTTTACCATCTTTCAATACATTTCCGCTTATTATTAAAGTCTTAATGTGAGTTCTAGAATAATTATCTAAACTTTTAGTCAGTGCTTTATCTAATCTTTGTGCACTTAATTCTTTATTTATAATTAGTTTAAGATTATAGAAATCATTCATGTCTCAAAAAATTCTTAAATTTGTAGTTGCTTTCTTAGCATTATTAATTTTATTATGTTTTATCGCTATAATTTATGGTTTTTATATAAAAATAGGAAAAAAACAAAGTAATTTAGGAATAAAAAATATCAGTTATAATTTAAATCTAGAAGAAGGTCATAGTATAACTGACATAGATTTAATAGATAATAATAATATATTATTTACAATTAAAAATAATAATGAAATTTATGCTATAATATATGATATAAATAATGAAAAAGTTAACAAAATATTTAAAAAGAAATGAAGACAGATAAAAATAACTTTGAAACTAATTTAAGGAAGTTAGAACAAATTGTTGATAAACTGGAAAATGGTGAAGTTGATTTAGAGGAATCAGTAAAACTTTATGAAGAAGGAATGAAGTTAAAAAAAAGCTGTGAAGAAAAATTAAAAAGTATTGAGAGTCAGATAAATAAAATAAAATTAGATAATAAAAAAATTTCAAAAGAAGATTTTAAATAATTTTACAAATTTTGAGTAAAAAAATAAAAATTAGATTAGATCAATTATTAGTAAAAAAAAAGTTAATTGACTCTAAAAGTAAAGCTCAATCTATAATTATGGCAGGTCAAGTATCAGTAAATGATAAAATTATTACAAAAAGTGGTAATGCTTTTTCTGAAAACTCAAATATAATTATAAAAAAACTTCATCCAAACTGGGTTTCTAGAGGTGCCATAAAACTTTTAAAAGCTTTAGAATTTTTTAAAATAGATATAAAAAATAAAATATGTCTAGACATTGGTTCATCAACAGGAGGTTTCTCACAAGTTTTATTAAAACAAGAGGCTAAAAAAATATTTTCTGTTGATGTTGGGACAAATCAACTACATGAAAAATTAAGAAAAGAAAAAAAAATAATTAGTATTGAAAATTATAATGCGAAATATTTAAACAATTCTATAATTACTGAAGAGATTAATCTAATTGTCTGTGATGTAAGCTTTATAAGTTTAAAAAAAGTTATTTATCCAAATTTAAAACTTTTATCAAATAATTCTGAAATTATTGCCTTGATAAAACCACAGTTTGAAACTCAAAAACAAAATTTACGCAAAGGAGTAGTAAAAGATAATTCTATTCATAAAAAAGTTTGTGAAGATATAGAAAATTGGTTTATACAAAAATGTCATGCTAAAGTTATAGGAATAACAAAAAGCCCAATTATTGGACCAAAAGGAAATATAGAATTTTTAATTTATTGTAAATTTAAAGATACCTTAAACAATGATCAGCAATAGTAGTTGCTACCATTGCTTCACCTACAGGAACCGCTCTTATTCCCACACATGGATCATGACGGCCCTTTGTAGAAATAGTTGTATCTTTCATTTTATCATTAATTGTTTTTTTGACAGATAGTATTGAGCTCGTTGGTTTTACAACAAATCTACATATTAAATCTTGTCCAGTTGTTATACCTCCAAGAATGCCTCCATTATTATTTGATAAGAATGTTGGTTTGCCATTTTTTATTTTCATTTCATCAACATTTGTAATTCCACTTTCATATACACTATTAAAACCATTTCCAATTTCAACACCTTTTACAGCATTTATTGTCATTAAAGCTTTTGCAATATCAGAGTCAATCTTCTCATAAATTGGCTCTCCTAATCCAGCTGGTAAACCTTTTACTCTTATTTCAATTATTGCACCAAGAGATGAACCATTTTTTCTGGCATTATTAATATCTTTTTCCCAAGTTTTAATTATTTTTTTATCAGGACTCCAAAAATCATTCTTTAAAATAAAATTATCATCCCAATTTTTATAATTTATTTTTTGTGTACCAATCTGAATTAATGCACCTGTAATTTTTACCTTATTTTTTATTTTTTTTTCAATTATTTTTCTAGCTACTGCACCTGCTGCAACTCGCATTGCAGTTTCTCTAGCACTAGATCTACCTCCACCTCTATAGTCTCTAATTCCATATTTAATCCAATAAGTATAATCAGCATGTCCAGGTCTAAATTTGTTTTTAATATTTGAATAATCTTTTGATCGATGATCTTGATTATAAATAATTAATGAAATAGGATGTCCAGTTGTCTTGCCTTCAAAAGTTCCAGACAATATTTCTACAATATCTTTTTCTTTTCTTTGAGTGGTATATTTAGATTGTCCAGGTTTTCTTTTTTCTAAATATGGTTGAATATCTTTTTCTGTTAATTTTATATTTGATGGGACACCATCTAAAACACAACCTATTGCTTTTCCATGACTTTCGCCCCAGGTAATATAATTAAAAATTTTTCCAATAGAATTTGATGTCATTTTTTAGAATTTTTAAATTCCCCAAGTAATTCCGAAACACCTTCAGTTTCATCAACAGCAACCATTCCAACAGTATGATAGCCACAATCAACATGTTGAATTTCACCAGTAACAGCACTCCCTAGATCACTTAATAAATAAAGGGCTGAGTTTCCAACATCTTGTTGATTAACATTTCTTTTTAAAGGAGCATTTAGTTCATTCCATTTTAAAATAAATCTAAAATCCCCAATTCCAGATGCTGCTAATGTTTTAATAGGACCTGCACTTATTGCATTAACTCTTATATTTTTTTCACCTAGATCTACCGCTAAGTATCTAACACTTGCTTCTAATGCTGCTTTTGCAACTCCCATAACATTATAATGTGGCATAACTTGTTCAGACCCGTAATAAGTCAAAGTTAAAATGGAACCTCCATTGTTCATTAGACTTTCAGCAAGTCTGCAAGATTCTGTAAATGAATAGCAAGATATATGCATCGTCTGTTTAAAGTTTTCGGATGAAGTATTATAGTATTTACCCCTCAATTCATCTTTGTTTGAATATCCTATTCCATGAACAAGAAAATCAAGTTCACCCCATTTATCTTTAAGAATTGAAAAAACATTTTTCATACTCGCTGAATCAGAAACATCACAAGGAATTATCGTATCTGATCCAATTTCATTGGCAAGTGGCTCAACTCTTTTTTTTAGAGCTTCACCCTGATAAGTTAGAGCAATTTCAGCTCCGTGTTCTGCTAATTTTTTTGCTATACCCCATGCAATTGATCTATCATTTGCTACTCCCATTATTAGACCTTTTTTATTTTGCATTAACATAGTGTAAATCAGTGTTTTTTTATAAATATAGATATATATACTTATATAATTAATAATCATATCTCTAATATGTCTGAAGAGCAAAATTTAATTAATTCTAATAAAAAACCATTAGACTTATTTAAAGAATGGTTTGAAGAAGCAAAAAAAAGTGAAATTAATGATCCCAACGCAATGAATCTTGCAACCATATCAAATGAAGGAAAACCTAGCTCCAGAATTGTTTTACTAAAATCTTATGATGAAAATGGATTTGTATTTTATACTAATTCAAACAGCAAGAAGGGTAAAGCAATTTTCAGCAATACTAATGTTGCTCTAAACTTTCATTGGAAATCTCTAAATAAACAAATAAGAATTGAAGGCACAGTAACTATTATATCTGATACTGAAGCTAATGATTATTATAATTCTAGGCCACATGGAAGTAAGATAGGTGCTTGGGCTTCATTACAATCAGAGGAATTAAATAATAGAAATATATTAATTAATAGAGTGGAAGATTATAAAAAAAAATTTCAGAATAAAAATGTGCCAAGACCATCTCACTGGAATGGATATTTAGTTAAACCTAATCTCATAGAGTTTTGGCAAGATATGCCTTTTAGACTTCACGATAGACTTGAGTTTATAAAAAATAAAGAAAATTGGGTATCAAGAAAACTCTATCCTTAATTTTTATCTACCCATTTTTTTAATATCCAAGAACTAGAATTTGATTTATTTGACCCTCCTATTGCCCATAAAAGTTCAATATTATTCTTATTACAATAAACTGACTCTGGTGTAGATTCATTATTTCTATCACCCCCATTAGCAAATTTAATTTTAGAATTATTGTATTTTTTAATAGCTTTATCTATTCCATCTATGCATGTTTCATCAACATTTCCACAACTGATAACATCAATAACATTTTTTAATTCCATCATAATTATTTTTCTTTCTTTAAAGGAGAGAAATTCAATACCTTTTTTATTTTGTAGCCATTTATCAGAATTTAGTAAAACGACTACCATGCCATGATTACTTGCATCTTGAATTAACTTTATATGCCCACTATGCAAAGGATCAAAGCCTCCACTTACAAGAACTATATTATCCATATTTCATTCTCCAACTATCTGGATCTGATAAAAATTCCTTTAAATTTAATATATCTGTTTCACTAAAAATATTTTCCATTTCTATATACCTAATAATATCTTTCCATGTACATAAAGAGTGTATTGAAACATCTAATTTAGATAGCTCAGATGATTTAAAATTAAAAATATCATAGTAAAATATTACAAAGATATCTTTTACTTTTAATCCCGCTTCTCTTAAAGCGTTAACAAATATTATTTTGCTTCCTCCATCAGTTGCTAAATCCTCTATAAGAATGGTATTTTGATTTTTTGTAAAATTACCCTCTATTTGTTTATTTATACCAAATCCTTTGGGTTTTTTTCTAATATATATCATAGGTTTCTCTAATTTATCAGACAAGTAAGAAGCATATGGTATACCAGCTGTTTCACCTCCTGCTAAAAGATCAAAATTTAATTTATTATTTTTAAAGTAATCTATAGCCTTACTAAATATAACCTCTCTTTCTTTTACATAAGAAATAATTCTTCTACAATCAACGTATACTGGACTTTTCAATCCAGATGTAAGAGTGAAAGGATTATTAAATGAGAAGTTAACAGATTTTATATCAATTAATATTTTAGCAATCTCTATCGACATTTTTAAGTGATTTGGGATATGTGCTCTTCAGAAAAGTTTCCCGGTACAATCATAATAGGTACCCTCAAATTTGTTATTTCATTACTTACTAAAGATGTAATAATAGGACCTGGATCTTTACTTTTTTCATCACTTTTGGCAGCAAGAACTAAAACATTAATATTTTTTTCCTCGTCAATTAATTTTTTTAATTCTGAAATTGTTTCTCCTTCTCTTAGGGATAAAGCGGGAAGTTCACCTGTTTTATTTTTTACAAATGATGCTGCCTCTTTTAGTTTTTTTTCAGCTTCATCTCTTGCTTCATTTTTCATTATTTCTGACACCCCTTGAGTTGTTAAAACATCAATTGGTTCAACAAATGTTGCTATAATAATTTTTCTTCCAGTTTTTTTTGATCTAGCACAAGCATATTCTAGAGCAATATGCACTTCACTTGAATTATCTGCTACAACTAAAATATATCTATCATCTGACATCATAATCTCCTAAACAATGTAGCTGCAATAAGGCCCGAAAGTATTGCAAAAATTATCGTAAAGAAACCATATGCTGCAGAATTACTATTTGCAAATTTATATATATCGTTACCTATACCTGATTTTTCAATTTTAATTTTTTTATCTTCTTTGCTAATAATTGTTTTATTTCTAACATGATAAACCGAAACTGTATAATCACCAGGTGTTGTTGTAGCTGGAAAATAAACACTTGTTTGAAATAATTTTTTTTTAAATTTCTTCATTTCAAATTCATTATAAAAAAGCTTTTCTTTTTTAATTCTAATAAAGTTTTCTATCCATATATCTTGATCATTTTCAAATGCAAAATTTTGATTATAGTTTTTATTTCTTAAAATTCCATCAAAACTAAGATTTTCCTGAATTAACTTTGATTCTGGTAAAATATTTTCAATTTTGTTAGTAGATGCTAAAAAAAATATATTAGGAACATTACTGTATGTTATTCGTTTGCTATTAAACCAAACACCAAAGTATCTATCTTTTTTTTGTATTTTTAACTTTTTGTTTGGTCCTCTAATTGCTAAAATTGTATCATGATCATCTTCCAATAATCCAAAAATAATAATTTCTTTTCCATCGAAATTAGTTTCAATCTTGATTTTATCCTGTGATAAATCAAAATATGTTTCTTGTGAATATGCATAAAAAGTAACAAAACTTGCTATAAAAAAAATTTTAATAAAAACTATTTTTTTCATTTTAATTTTTGTTTCCATAATAAAGTCCGACAACATGTTTTGATTGGATAAAAAATAAATATCTTTCAATAATCATACCTATCAAAGCTAAAACAAATACAATAATCATTGATATTTTTATAATAAATGGATCGGTCACTAAAGAAGAGTATTGGTTAATCATATAAATAGGTGTTATGAATGATAAAACACAAAAAACTATTCTAAGTAAATTGCTATTTTGTATGCGAATTGTATTTATCATCTCTGTAGTTAAATAGTTTTTACCAGTATGTGGACCTTCAAAGAAAGTAATACCATTACTTTTAATACCAATGGCAGTTTCAATATTGGTATTAGATTTTTTTCGAACAGATATCCAATAAATAATCTTCGAAAGAAAATTTAATAAAATAATTATGTAAATAAATTTTTCAAATAAATTTAAATTATAGTTAAAGTAAAAATTTAATGAATATACAAATAACGACCCAAGTGTAATTCCATTTAATATATATATTGGTGTTACCAAGGGATTATTCCATGATGGAATCGTTTTTAATGAAGCATACATTTGACCTGTACAAAAAATAGTAATAATTGAAAAAAAACTTGTTAAAATTAATAATAAAATATATCCGCTTATATTTATTATCCAAAAGTAGTAAAATAAAATCATTGGAATGAAGGTAATTACCGCAGCTAAACCTTCTCTAGATAACCATGAAGTTTTCCATTGGCTAAATGCTCTCCATGCTCTTTCAGGATGACCTAAGTGAAGTGTAGAGCTTAATAACCCAGTTACTATCATAAGAAAACTTGCTAATGATAAGAATAACTTATATTCAAGATTGTATGAAATCTCTACAAATAATACATTAAATAATAGACCTATAAATATTCCATATCCTGTACCTGATATAACGGTAAAAAAAATAATTGATTTACTCGGATGCACCTTGTACCTGCTCTATCCAATCTTCAAAATCTTGGTCTTCATCTTTTGATATAGGTTTTAATTCTTTATTTTTAAAAATATCTTTATTTAACTTTGGAGGTAAATATTTATTAACTGGTTTACAATCTTGCTCTGGCATTAAATTGTAACCCTCTCTTTCAGAAACTAACTTGACAATTTCAGAATTTTCATCACCTAAGTCTCCAAAACTTCTTGCCCCTGTTGGACAGCTAGAAACACATGCTGGAACCCTTTCATTCTCTGGTAGATTTTCATTATAAATTTTATCAACACAAAGAGTACATTTTTTCATTACACCTGCAGTTTCATCATATTCCCTTGCTCCATATGGACAAGCCCATGAACAAAGCTTACACCCAATGCATGTTTCTGCATTTACTAAAACAATACCATCTTCATCTCTTTTGTAAGAAGCTCCGGTTGGACATACACTTACACATGGAGCATCTTCACAATGCAAACAACTTTTAGGAAAGTGAACTGTTTTTGATCCTTTTACTTCTGTTTCTACTTCAAAAGTGTGAATTCTATTAAACCAAACACCAGTAGGATCATCTCCATAAGGTTCAACATCGTGCAAAGGAGAAGAATGACCCGAAGTGTTCCATTCTTTACAATTTACAGCACATGCATGACACCCAACACATATATCCAAATCAATAACTAGCCCTAATTTTTTATTAGTTTTTTTTGGTAGTTCAGTCATAATTTAATAATTTTTTTTATTTCCAATATATTCAAAATGTTTAGTTGATTGATTTTTGGAGTAAATTTTTTTTATTTGTTTTCCATAAGTATTTATCTCAATATTTTTTCTAGATTTATTTCTAAAAGTTTTAAAAGATGGATAAACCCTACCATCTATTTCATTTTCTTTACATTTATATATATCTACTTTTAAATCATACCATGCTGCTTGACCTGTTATTGGATCCGAATTAGAATAATTATAACCATCTTCTCTTTTAGGCAAGAGATCAGGAATAATATGATTTAATAGAAAGCCTTTTTCAGTTTCTGGAGAGTTAGGATCAAGGTTCCATGCTCCCTTTCTTTTTCCAATAGCATTCCATGTCCAAACAGTCAATTTGTTGACTCCTTTCATTATTCTACATTGTACTTTTATTTTATTATAATAACTTTCTATCCATATCCAATCATTGTCTTTTAATTTATTTTTTTCTGCTATGTACTCACTAATATACAAATAATTTCTACTAGTAATTTGTCTTAACCATGCATTATGTGAACCCCAAGAATGATACATATGAGGTGGACGTTGAGTTATAGCGTTTAGATTATATTTTTCTGGCTGAAAGTTTTTATCCTCTATCGGCGGATACCATTTAGGAATAGGTCTAAAATATTTTTTTATTCTAGTAGACATATAATCCGGGGGTTTCTTTGAACCGTGACCCTCTGCAGCCAACCTAAATTTTTGCATTTCTTCACTATAAATTTGAAGAACAATTTGCTCTTTTTTTGCTATCCATCCCAATTCATATGCAAGGTCGATATATGATTTATTAGAAAATTTGTAATAACTTTGATCACTTGAAAATTCATGATTATGAAAACATCCATTTTTAATATATTCGTCTATTTGATTTGGATTAACTTTACCTTTTCCAAATGAATTTCCATTTCCTCTCCATCCTGCCAGCGGACCTATTCCAGGTTGTCTTTCATGATTAATTATATAGTCAATATATCCATTAGGAAATTTTGGAGTAAAATCATTATTAATAAATCCCGGTAAACCTAATCTTGCACCTAAATCAATCAAAACATCTTGAAATGGCCTGACATCTCTTTTTATCTCTAAAATTGGCTGTCTTATTGCATCTGCAGCTCCATTAGCTGAACTAATAGGTCTATCTAATAAAGAAATACAATCCCATCTTTCCAAGTAAGTAGAGTCTGGTAAAACAAGGTCTGCATATGGAACAGTTTCTGAATAATATGCATCTGAATAAATTATTTTTGGAATTTTATAATTTCCTGTATTCTTATCTTTATCAATAAGTTTTGCAATTGTTTCTTTTGTGTTCATTGCAGAGTTCCATGCCATATTTGCCATATACATAAAGAGAACATCTATTTCATAAGGATCACCTTTCCACGCATTATTTATTACCATATGCATAAGACCATGAGCTGAAAGTGGATTTTCCCAACTAAATGCTTTATCAATTCTTATAGGTTTTTCATTTTCATCAGTAAGTAAATCTTCAGGAGAAGAAGGAAACCCTAAGGGCATGCCTTCATAGGAAGTATTTGGAATTGATTTATGACCTGATGGTTTTGGACCTGGCACAACATGTTTTGGGTAAGGCGCCTTGTAACGAAAACCACCTGGCACATCTATTGATCCAATCAGCATTTGTAGTAAATGAATAAGTCTACAGGTATCAAACCCATTTGAATGTGCAGAAATTCCACGCATTGCATGCATTGAAACAGGTCTACCAATCATAGTATCATGCTTTTTTCCATTCAGGTCAGTCCACTCAATTGGAAGTTCAATTTCTTTTTCAAAAGCAGTTTCAGCTATTTCACTCGCTATTCTTTTTATAACATTTTCTTTTATATCTGTTTTACTCGAAACAATAGAAGGCTTGAAATTATCTTTTAAAAGTTCTTTTGCAATTAATTCAAATGCTGGCACTACATTTATACCATTAAATTTATAACTTCCAAAAAAACTTGGTTTTTTATTTGTTTCAGAACTTTTTAATATTTTTTTTTTATTTTTACAAAAAATTAAAGTTTGGTTGTTTTCATCTCTAACAAATAAACCATGATTATTATTTCCAGGATTATTATAAACCAACCAATTAGAATTTGTATATCTCTCCAAATATTTCCAATCAATTTTATTTGCTTTTAATAATTCATAAATAATTGAATGTACAAGTAAGCCATCTGTTCCCGGTCTAACACCAAGCCATTCATCAGCTATTGCTGAGTAACCAGTTTTAACCGGATTGATCGATACAAATTTCGTATCTTTTCGAGTTTTTAAATTACCTAAACCCATTTTAATTGGATTAGAATCATGATCTTCGGCACATCCAAATAAAAGTAAGTATTTAGTGTGATCCCAATCTACTTCTCCAAATTCCCAAAATGATCCTCCGATAGTATACATACCAGCAGCAGCCATATTAACAGAACAAAAACCACCATGTGCCGCAAAATTACAAGTCCCAAATTTACTAGCCCACCATCCTGTAAGAGATTGACTTTGATCTCTTCCGGTAAAAAAAGCTAACTTTTTTGGATCTTTATTCCTTACCTCTGACAACCAAGTTGTCGCTATTTTTAGTGCTTCATCCCATTCGATTTCTTTAAAATTTCCATCACCTCTCTCACCAACTCTTAATAAAGGCTTTGTTAGTTTTGCTGGAGAATTTTGTTGCATAATTCCAGCAGAACCTTTGGCACATAAAACTCCTTTATTAATTGGATGATCTTTATTTCCATCTATATATCTAATTTTTCCATCTTTTAAATGAACATTAATTCCACATCTGCAAGCACACATGTAACAAGTAGTTTTTTTTATTTCATCACTTACTATAGGAGAAGTGTTGACTTCTTCCTTTTTTGTTTCAAAAGGATTGATCATAGAACCTGAGTAGAAAATAAATCATTAGGCTGTAAAACAAGATCAGTAAATATTTTAGCACAAACTGCTAATACTAATATCGCTAACAAGCCTCTAAGATATTCTGCTTTTAATTTAGCCCCAATTCTAACACCTATTTGAGCGCCAATAACTCCACCAAGTATCATAAGTGCAGCAAGAACTATATCGACAGTTTGATTAAGATAAGCTTGAAAAAAAGTTGAATTTGCAGTTACAAAAATAATTTGAAATAATGAAGTACCTACAACAACACTAGTAGGCATACCTAGTATATAAACCATTGCGGGTATAATAATAAAACCACCTCCCACGCCCATCATTGCTGAAAGTATGCCAACAATAAAACCAATTATAATTGGAGGTATTGCACTAATGTAAAGTTTTGATCTTCTAAACCTAACTTTAAATGGTAGACCATGTATCCAAGAATGTTGATGTAATTTTGTTCTTATTGATGAAGTCGTCTTATAACTTTTTATTGTTGTTCTTGCACTTTCAAAAGCCATACTAAAACCAATTATTCCTAAAAACAAAACAAATAAAATTTGAATAACTAAGTCTATTTGACCATAAGATCTAAGAATTTTAAATATATTTACTCCTATTGTGGAGCCAACTAAACCTCCGGCGAGTAAAAAAAATCCCATTTTAAAATCAACAGATTTTTTTCTCCAGTGGGCTATTACTCCTGAAACAGATGAGGCTAAAACATGTGGAGCCTCAGTTCCAACAGCAACAACCGGAGGTATTCCAAGGAATATTAATAAAGGAGTCATTAAAAATCCACCACCAACTCCAAATAATCCTGATAAAGCACCAACTGCCATACCGATAAATACAATAAGAAAAATATTAATATTCATTTCAGCTATAGGAAGATAAATGCTCATATTTTTTTTATAATCTTTTTATAATTATTATCTATAAATAATTGAAATTTTAACCATTTAAGTGATCAAAACTCTCCGCTTTTTCCAAATCATTTGTTGTATTGATATTAAAAAAAGGATCTAAAATTTTGTAGTCAAAATCAACATAATCAAAATTATGTTTTTCAACCCAATTCATTATTTTTCTATTTTTTTGACTTAATTCTTTTTCTAAACTATTTAATAAATTTACGTTCCACATTGATATTACTGGATGAACCTTGTTATTTGATCTAGCAACTAGGATTTCAATATTTTGTTCAAGTTTATTACAAAATTTATCTAATAAATTCTCAGGCAAAAAGGGAGTGTCACTTGGTACTGTAAAAATCCATTCTTTATCTTTATATTTTTTTAAGCACCAGCTAATCGAACTATGTATACCTGCAAGAGGCCCTAAAAAACCTTCTTTTTTATCTTTTATTATTGGCAATTTACTTTTTTGAAATTCCTCATGATTTTGATTGGCATTAATTAAAATTTCAATTTCATTTTTTTTTAATTTTTCTAATATTCTAATAAAAATACTTTTACCATTAATTTTTGAGAGAGTTTTAAAACCTCCCCCAAATCTTTTTGATTCTCCTCCAGCTAAAATAACAAATATTATTTTTTTTTTATTTATATTCAATTCTTTTTTCTCCAGCTAACACTATATATTTTTTTCCTTTAGCTCTTCCAATTAAGGTTAAATTAGATTTTTTAGCAAGTTCTACCCCCCAAGCTGTAAAACCTGATCTTGATATCAGAATTGGAATTCCCATCTTTATTGTTTTAATTACCATTTCACTTGTAAGTCTACCTGTTGTATAGAAAATTTTATTTGAAGTTCTTATTTTTTTTAAAAACATGTAACCAGCTATTTTATCTACCGCATTATGTCTTCCAACGTCTTCCATATATATTAATGGTTTATTGTTATGTGTAATTGCACATCCGTGGATAGCACCTGCTTCTAAATATAAGCTTGGAGTTAAAGTTATTTTTTTTGAAATTTCATAAATCCATTTATGTTTGATTTTTATCTTATTTTTTAATTTAGTATTTTTAATTTCTTCATATATATCTCCAAAAACTGTTCCAATTGCACATCCACTAGTAGTAATTTTCTTTTTCAATTTATTTTCATAGTTTGTTTTTCTTTTTGTGCGAACTACAACAATTTGTAATTCTTTATCAATTTCTATTTTCGAAATTTTATCATTATTTTTTAACATATTTTGATTTAATAAATATCCAATTGCTAGAAATTTTGGATGATCTCCAATGGTCATTAATGTCACAATTTCTTGATTATTGAGAAATATTGTTAATGATTTTTCATTTATTACTTTTGTTCTTACTAATTTTGAATTTTCATCTAAGCCATTAAGCTTAGTAATGAGCGATTTATCATTTATATTAGGAGAAATTAAATATTTTTCTTTTTTTTTCATTGTTTGTAAATAAACTAATTAGTTAAATGAACATATTAGAAATTTTTATAAATTCTATACTATTAATTATATCCTTTGATAGGGAATTATGGGATATTATAATTTTATCACTTTTCGTAAGTTTTACAGCACTTATAATTGCATCAATAATAGGTTTTCTATTGGGTTATTTTTTAGCTTTATATAACTTTTATTTTAAAAAAATTATACTAGTTCTTTTAAATTCACTAATGGGCATCCCTCCAGTTGTGGTTGGTTTGATAGTTTATTTTATTTTTGCTTCTGGAGGTCCTTTAGGTGTTTTGCAATTGCTATATACTCCAACTGCCATGATTATTGCACAAACTATAATTATTTTTCCAATTGTCACATCTTTATCTCATGAAATATTTTTAAAAAACTGGTTAGAGTTTAGAGATCAAATACGATCACTTAACATTCCATTTTTAGGCTCTGTTAAACTACTTATTAATCATAGTTATTTTCTTCTTATCACTACATTACTATCTGCATTTGGGCGTGCAATATCAGAAGTTGGAGCAGTTATGATAGTAGGAGGTAATATAGATCATTATACTAGAGTAATGACCACTGCTATTTCGCTTGAAACGAGAATGGGAAATTTAGAATATGCAATGGCTTTGGGATTAGTATTAATTTCACTTACAATAATTATATATTCTATAGTATATTTATTAAATAATAAAAAAATAAAATGAAAATAATTGGCATTGTTGGATGGAAGAATACTGGAAAAACATTTTTTGCAAGTGAAATTATAAAAAAACTTAGATCTCAAAATTATCGTGTTGCGTCAATTAAACATGCTCATCATGAATTTGATATCGACCATCCAAATACTGATAGTTATATTCATAGAATATCAGGCTCATCCCAGGTAATAATAAGCTCTGCAAAAAGATGGGCTAAAATTAACGAAATAGAGAGTCAAAATGAAAAAAAATTAGATGAATTAATTTCTGAATTATCAGAAACAGATATAGTTCTAGTTGAGGGGTATAAAAATGAAAATCATCCTAAAATTGAAGTAATAAATGAAAAAGAAAAAAATCATTTATATAAAAATATTAAAAATGTAATAGGAATAATATCTGATCATGATTTAGATACAGATTTAAAACAATTTAAAAAAAATGAAATTGATAAAATTGTCAATTTTATATTGAATGAAATATAGTGAATAAATTTCCTTTAACAAAAAAAGAAATAATTGCTTATTTTAATAAGCAAAAAAAACTTATTTCCTCTTCAGAAATTATAGACTTAAGTAATTCAAATGGAAGAATATTAGCTGAAGATTTAATAAGTCAAATTAATCTTCCTCCATTTAACAATTCTGCAGTTGATGGATATGCATTAATAAAGAAAGACTTAAATCTAAAGAAAATTTTTACTTGTACAAGAAGAGTTGCTGCAGGTGATAATAAAAAAATTATTATTAAGCCTGGTGAGGCTGTAAGAGTTTTTACTGGCGCTAGAATGCCTTCAAATTCTTCTACAGTTGTAATGCAAGAAAATGTAATAATAGAAGGAAAAAATATTAGACTTTTAAAAACACCTCTTTTCGGGGAAAACTATAGATTAAAAGGGGAGGACATTAAAAAAAATAAAAAAATTTTACTCAAAGGGACAAAAATTAATCAACAGAATCTTAATTTAATTGCGGCTGCAGGAATTAGAAAAATAAAAGTTTACAAAAAAATAAAGATAGGTTTTTTTACAAGTGGAAATGAATTAAGAAGACCAACCAAAAGATTAAAAAATTCAGAAATAAATAATTCTAACTATTATGCTCTAAATGGATTACTAGATAAAAATTATATAACAAAAAAATATTTAGGAAATTTAAGAGATAATTTAAAATTTGTTAAAAATAATCTCATCAGTGCATCTAAAAAGTTTAATATTATTATTACAGCTGGAGGAGCTTCAGTTGGTGATGAAGATCATTTAATAAATGCATTATCTAGTTTGGGTAAGATATACTTTTGGAGAGCTGCTATAAAACCAGGTAGACCATTAGCTTTTGGAAAAATAAAAAAATGTTACGTTATATGTTTGCCTGGAAACCCTGTTTCTGTGCAGCTTTTGTATGCTATGTTAATTACACCTTTAATATTAAAACTTTGCGGAGGTTTTTTAAAATTACCTAATTCAAGCAAAATATATACAAACTTTAATATGAAGAAAAAGACAAAAAGAATGGAATGGTTAAGAGTTACTAAAACTATGAAAAATAAAAAAGATATTGCAAATAAATATCCTAAACAAGGGTCAGGAATGATTAGTTCAATTTCATACTCAAGTGGTATAATTGAGATTGGTGAAGAAGTTTCTTCAATCAAAAAAGGAGATGTTTTTGAATTTTATGACTTTGAGAATTTATTTTAGTTCTGTATTTTAAACTTATATTTAATTAAAATTTTATCTTCATTCTTCTCACAGCTTAAATACTCGAATCCTGATTGATTGCAATAATGCTGAAAATCTACTTCCGCCAAAGGGTCTGTAGCGATAACTTTAATTGTGATGTCTTTCGTCAACTCAGATGCAAGTTTTCTTGCTTTAAGCACAGGAATAGGACATTCTGTACCACTTGTATCAAGCACTATTTCATCTTTTTCAACTGAATCTTTCATGACTTTCTGATACTAAATATATATTATTATAGTAATTGGAATGGATAAATTTGTTTCTCAAACAGAAACTTCTCTAAAAAAGAAGAAAAGACGGTGGTCTACTAAAGGAAGACAGCTAGAAGATAATTATTTAGAAGAAGTATCAAAGTTATTTGGTAAAACTGACTTTAAGCGTGATGAACTCATAGAATATTTGCATGTATTGCAGGATAATTTTGGAGTGCTTTATGACAAGCACCTAGTTGCTCTATCTACATTAATTAATATACCATTTTCTGAAATATATGAAGTAGCGACATTTTATGCTCATTTCAACATAGTTAAAGATAATAAAACTTTTAATCCTATTAAGGTTGTAAGAGTCTGCGAGAGTTTGACTTGTGAATTATTAGGAGCTCAAAGATTATTAAAAGATATAAAAAGTTTAGAGAATAAAAATATTAAAGTAGTTCCTGGTCCTTGTATGGGGAGATGTCAAGTTGCACCTACTGTATGTGTTGGAAAAAATTATGTTGATAATGCAAATCTAGACAGTGTAAAAAAAATTATTGACGAAAAAGATTTTGAACCAGTAATTCCAAATTATATTGATCTCAAAAAATATAAAAATGAAGGTGGATATATTATTGCAAAAAAAATTAAAGATGGTGAAATAACTAAAGAAGAAGTTTTAAAATCATTAAATGAGAGTGGATTAAAAGGCAAAGGAGGAGCTGGATTTCCTACTGGAAAAAAATGGGAAATTGTTTCAAGTTACAAAGGAAAAAAATTTGTTGCTGTTAATGGAGATGAAGGTGAGCCAGGTACTTTTAAAGATCGCACATATCTAGAGAGCGATCCTCATAGATTTTTAGAAGGCGCTTTAATAGCTTCTTATATTATAAATGCTAATAAGGTTTATATTTATATGAGAGATGAATATCCTGCTGTTATTAAAATTCTAAATGACGAGATTAAAAAACTAGAAGAAGAAAAGCTTATCGAAAAAAATTATCTTATAATTAGAAGAGGGGCTGGAGCTTATATTTGTGGTGAAGAGTCTGCAATGATTGAGAGCATTGAGGGAAAACGAGGTTTACCACGGCACAGACCGCCATACGTTGCAGAAGTAGGGCTATTTGGATGTCCTACATTAACAAATAATTTAGAAACTCTTTTTTGGGTTAGGGATATTATTGAAAAAGGTTCTGAATGGTTTGCTGGTCAGGGCATTGATGGGAAAAAAGGATTTCATAGTTTTTCAGTTTCAGGAAGAGTAAAAGATCCTGGTGTTAAGGTTGCACCAGCTGGTATTACAATTCAAAAATTAATTGATGATTTTTGTGGTGGTATGGCAGATGGCCACAAATTTAAAGGTTATCTTCCAGGTGGTGCATCAGGTGGTATACTACCCGCATCAATGAATAATATTCCATTAGATTATGGATCAAAAGAACTCTCAGATGCAGGGTGTTTTTTAGGATCAGCTGCTATAGTGGTTTTATCGGATAAAGATAGTATGAAAGATGTAGCTCTTAATCTATTAAAATTCTTTGAAGAGGAAAGTTGTGGTCAATGCACCCCATGTAGATCTGGTACAGAAAAAACAGTAAAACTCATGAAAGAAAAAAAATGGAATAAAGAAAAATTAGCAGATTTATCTGAGGTAATGTCACAAGCTTCAATATGTGGTTTAGGACAAGCTGCTACTAATCCTTTAAATTCAGTATTAAAATATTTTGAAAATGAAATTACTTATGAATGAAAAAAAAATTAAATTTTATTTAAACGATAAAAAAGTTGAAGCCGATTATAATGAAACAATTTGGCAAGTATCAAATAGATTGGGTGTTGAAATTCCCCACCTCTGTTATTCTGATAAGCCTGGATATAGAGCTGACGGCAATTGTAGAGCTTGTATGGTTGAAATTGAGGGAGAACGTATTTTAGCTGCATCATGCATTAGAAAACCATCAGAAAATATGAAGGTAAGTACTTCATCTGATAAAGCAAAAAAATCTAGAGAACTAGTTTTTGAATTACTTCTCTCTGATCAGCCCAAAAAAGACATTGCACATGATAGTAATTCTGCTTTTTGGAATTGGATAGATAAAGTTGAAGTAAAAGAAAGTAGATTTCCAAAAAAGGCTCCCTGCCAATCAGACATTTCTCATCCAAGTATGGCAGTAAACTTAGATGCATGCATACAATGTAATCTTTGTGTGAGAGCATGCAGAGAGGTTCAAGTAAATGATGTTATTGGCATGGCTTATAGAGGAGAAAATTCTAAAATAGTTTTTGATTTTGATGACCCTATGGGCGATAGCACATGTGTTGCTTGTGGAGAATGTGTTCAAGCATGTCCCACAGGCGCTCTTATGCCTTCATCAGTAGTTGATAAAAATGGTGTTGGGCATAGCAATGTAGATGATAAAGTTAATAGTGTCTGCCCATATTGCGGTGTTGGATGTCAAATTGAATACAATGTTAAAGATAATAAAATAAAATATGTAAATGGTATTGATGGTCCTGCAAATAAAAATAGACTTTGCGTAAAAGGAAGGTTTGGATTTGACTATGTAAATAATCCAGAAAGACTAACTAAACCATTAATAAGAATTCAAGATAAAGAAAAAGATTTACATCCAAGTATTAATTTTTCAAACATACACGAATATTTTAGAGAGTCTACTTGGGATGAAGCTTTGCAATATGCAGCTAACGGCTTTCTTGAATTGAAAAAGAAAAGAAATGGAAAGAGTAACTTAGCAGGATTTGGTTCTGCAAAATGTTCAAACGAAGAGGCTTACTTATTTCAAAAACTAATTAGAACTGGCTTTAATACCAATAATGTTGATCATTGTACTAGACTATGTCATGCATCTTCAGTAGCTGCTTTACTAGAAACAATAGGATCGGGCGCTGTAACTGCTCCATTTTATGAAGTAGAGCACTCAGAAGTAATTATTGTTATAGGAGCTAACCCTTCAGAAAACCATCCAGTTGCTGCTACTTTTTTTAAAAATGCATCAAAAAAAGGTGCTAAACTTATTGTAATGGATCCCAGAGGACATTCTCTAAAAAAACATGCAACACATATGTTACAGTTCAAACCAGGAAAAGATGTAGCTTTATTAAATTCAATAATGAATGTTATTATTGAGGAAAACTTATTTAACTCTGAATATATTAAGAAACAAACTGAAGGCTTTGATAAATTAAGAAAACATCTTTTAAACTATTCTCCAGAAATTATGCAGGATGAAACAGGAATAGATGCAGATTTAATTAGAGAAGTTGCTCGTTTGTATGCAACTACAAACAAAGGTATAATTTTTTGGGGAATGGGTATTTCACAACATGTTCATGGAACAGATAATGCTAGATGCTTAATATCATTAGCTTTAATGACTGGTAATGTGGGAAAAAGAGGCTCAGGATTACATCCATTAAGAGGTCAAAATAATGTTCAAGGAGCTTCTGATGCTGGTTTAATACCGATGATGTATCCTGATTATCAATTAGTTGAAAAAAATAATAACAAAGATTTTTTTGAAAAATTTTGGAATACATCGCTTGACGAAAAAAAGGGTTTAACAGTTGTTGAAATTATGGACGCTATCCATGAAGATATTATTAAAGGAATGTATATTCTTGGAGAAAACCCAGCTATGTCAGACCCTGATTTAAATCATGCGAGAGAAGCTTTACAAAAGTTAGATCATTTGGTTGTACAAGATATATTTTTAACTGAAACAGCTACATACGCTGATGTTATTTTTCCTGCATCAGCATGGCCTGAAAAGAATGGAACAGTAACAAACACTAATAGACAAGTACAAATGGGAAGAAAGGCAATTAATTCTCCCGGCAAAGCAAAAGAAGATTGGTGGATAACCAATGAACTTGCAAAAAGGATGGGTTTAAATTGGAACTATAATCATCCAAAAGATATATATGAAGAAATGTCTAGAACAATGCCATCACTTAACAATATTTCTTGGGATAGGTTAGATAAAGAAAATTCAGTTACTTATCCAAGTAAATCTCCAACAACACCTGGTGATGAAATAGTTTTTGGAGATAAATTTCCAAACGAAACTGGTAAAGGTAAATTTATTCCCGCAAGTGTGACTCCTCCAAATGAAATGCCTGATAAGGAATTTGGTATGATTTTAACTACTGGGAGACAATTAGAGCATTGGCATACTGGAGCAATGACAAGAAAAGCTTCAAATCTTGACGCTATAGAACCAGAGCCCTCTGTTTCTATATCACCAAATGATATATTAAAAAATAATATGAAGCCTGGGGATAAAATAAAAGTAACAACTAGAAGAGGTTCTTTAAATATAAAAATTAGACAAGATAGGGCTATTCCAGAAGGAGTTATATTTATTCCTTTTTGTTATAATGAAGCTGCTGCTAACCTCTTAACAAATCCAGCATTGGACCCAGTTGGAAAGATTCCTGAATTTAAATATTGTGCCGCAAAAATTGAGAAGCTATAAATAATATATGTTTAAGAAAATTATAATAATATTATTTCTTGTATTTAGTCCTATTACTGCATGCTCTACATTAAGTGAAATTAATGAGAGAGTTAAAGGTGATGGAGTACCATATATACCTGGTATCTAAGTTAAAAATTCTTGTCGAATTTCTAATTTGATTGTAAATGCAATTTTTATTGCCGCGTTAGCTCATTTGGTAGAGCAGTTGATTTGTAATCATCAGGTAGTCAGTTCGATTCCGACACGCGGCACCATTAATTAAAAATTAAAATATTCATAATTTGTTTTCTATATTTTATAAAACTCATAAAGAGCTATAGCAGTAGCATTTGATACATTTAAACTTTCAATTTGGTATTTTAAGTTAACTTTCATTTCTAATTTTATGATTTCATCACATTCTTTTTTTATTAAATCTCTCATTCCTTTTCCTTCCGAACCAAAAACTAATACTGACTTTTTAGCAAAACTTAATTTAGAATTACCATTATTTGAGCTATCAAAACCATAGACCCAATAATTATTGTTTTTGAGATTTGAAATAGTTCTTTTTAAGTTCGTTACTCTAAAATAGTTTACAACTTCAGCTGCGCCTGATGCTGCTTTAAACAAAGAAGGAGTTAATTCAGGTGCATTATCTTTAGATATTATAATTCCTTTACAATTAAATAAGGCACATGATCTCATGATAGAGCCAATGTTTTGAGGATCTGTTATTTGATCTAGAGCTAAAATTATAGATTTAGATTGATTATCTTCATTTTTCAAAAAATCACTTAGGCTTGGCCTTTCAAATTCCTTGGTTTTTAATATTATTCCTTGATTTGATTGCTCACTTCCATAAAGTTTTTTAAATTCTTTTTTATTAAGAATAGTGATTTTAGTTGCCTTTAAATTAAATTCTCTAACAAAATTGCGATTATTTTCATGAAGGATTAGCTCAAAATGTACTCTTTTATCATTTAAAAGGGCTGCTCGGACTGAATGAAGGCCATAAATTGTTTGATTTTTATTGGAAACATTAGATTTTTTTGATTTAATTTTGGACATTTGTTTCTATCACAGATTTATTGAATTAATTCAATCTAGATATATACAAATTCTCTTTTTTTGTCTAAAAGGCCGTTGCTTTTACGAGTATATGTATTTTGCAAAGGTGAGGTTGCTGTTTTTAATTGACACATGTACTAATTTATTAGTATTTGCCAGTTTCTTCATACGGAGGGGTGGTCGAGTGGTTAAAGGCAGCGGACTGTAAATCCGCCCGCGTGAGCGTACGTAGGTTCGAATCCTACCCCCTCCACCAAAATGGAGGTATAGGATGAAAGCAAAAAGTTGAGTGTGTGATTATGCAGTCAGTTTAGTTGCGGGTGTAGCTTAGTGGTAAAGCTCCAGCCTTCCAAGCTGGCTACGAGGGTTCGATTCCCTTCACCCGCTCCATAACAAAATATTTATTGGGGTAAATAAAATGGCAAAAGCAAAATTCGAGAGAAACAAACCGCATTGTAACATAGGTACAGTAGGTCACGTTGACCACGGTAAAACTACATTAACAGCTGCTATAACTAAAATATTAGCAGAATCAGGTGGAGCAGAATTTACAGATTATGCTAACATCGATAAAGCTCCTGAAGAGAGAGAACGTGGAATTACTATTTCAACTGCTCACGTTGAATATGAAACTGAGAGCAGACATTATGCTCACGTTGATTGCCCAGGTCACGCAGATTATGTAAAAAATATGATTACAGGCGCTGCACAAATGGATGGTGGGATATTAGTTGTTAATGCTGCTGATGGACCAATGCCTCAAACAAGAGAACACATATTATTAGCAAGACAGGTGGGTGTACCTGCACTAGTAGTTTATATGAACAAAGTTGATCAAGTTGATGATAAGGAACTTATCGATCTTGTTGAAATGGAAATTAGAGAGCTTTTAACTTCTTACGAATTCCCTGGTGATACTATCCCAATCATCAAGGGTTCAGCTTTAGCAGCTCTTGAAGGAAGAGATGATGAGATTGGAAAAAATTCAATACTTGAATTAATGAAAGCAGTTGATGAGCACATACCACAGCCAAGCAGACCTATTGATCAACCTTTCTTGATGCCAGTTGAAGATGTTTTTTCAATATCTGGAAGAGGAACTGTTGTTACTGGCCGTATTGAGCAAGGCCAAGTTAAAGTTGGAGAAGAAATTGAGATTTTAGGTATTAGAGATGCACAAAAAACAACATGTACTGGTGTTGAAATGTTTAGAAAGCTTTTAGACTCTGGTGAAGCTGGAGATAACGTTGGAGTTCTGCTTCGTGGAACTAAAAGAGAGGAAGTTGAAAGAGGGCAAGTATTAGCTAAACCTGGTTCAATTAAACCTCACACAAAATTTAAAGCAGAAGCATACGTTTTAAAAAAGGAAGAGGGTGGTAGACACACTCCTTTCTTCTCTAATTATAGACCACAATTCTATTTTAGAACAACTGATGTAACAGGTACAATTAAGTTACCAGAAGGAACTGAAATGGTCATGCCTGGTGATAATATTGCTATGGAAGTTACATTACTTTCACCTATTGCAATGGACAAAGGTCTAAAATTTGCAATTAGGGAAGGTGGTAGAACAGTTGGTGCTGGAGTTGTAGCTGAGATTATTGAATAGTTTTAGAGACCGCTCTGCAAGTTCTATTACTCAAAATATAGGAGTGTAGCTCAACTGGTAGAGCACCGGTCTCCAAAACCGGGGGCTGCGGGTTCAAGTCCTGCCACTCCTGCCAAAAGACTAAGATAGTTATGAACATTGAAAAGAAAAAAACATCCCCTGCACTATTTGTAAGGCAGGTTAGACAGGAACTTCAAAAGGTTACCTGGCCCCAAAGAAGAGATACATTTATATCTTCTGCAATTGTTATATTACTAATAATTTTATTTTCATTATTCTTCTTGTTAACTGATCAGATATGGTCATTTTCAATTAAAAAAATAATTCAGATTGGATCAGGATTTTAATATGAGCGAATGTCGTTGGTATGTATTGCATGCTTATTCAGGTTATGAAAAAAAAGTAGCAGATAGTATAGTTGATCAAGCTGAAAAACTTGGTATTTCTGATAATATTGAAGATATATCTGTTCCAACTCAAAATATTGTTGAGGTGAAAAGAGGAGTAAGGGTAAATACAGAAAGAAAAATTTTTCCAGGTTACATTTTAATAAAAATGAAACTTAATGATGACACGTGGCATATAATTAAAACTACTCCAAAACTCAGCGGTTTTTTAGGTAATAAAGGTCAACCAGTGCCTATTAGCAATTCTGAAGCAAAAAGAATATCACAACAAGTAGTTGATGGAGTAGAAAAAACTCGTCCAGCTATAATGTATGATATAGGTGAGCAGGTTAAGGTAATTGATGGACCATTTGCTTCTTTTAATGGAGAAATTGAACAAATTGATGAGGATAAAGCTAGACTTCGTGTGGCAGTATCAATATTTGGAAGATCAACACCTGTAGATTTAGATTATTCACAAGTAGAGAAAGTATAATAAAAATTATGGCAAAAGAAATATTAGGATACATTAAATTACAAATACCTGCAGGTGGAGCAAATCCATCACCACCAGTAGGACCTGCTCTAGGGCAAAGAGGTTTAAATATTATGGATTTTTGTAAAGCATTTAATGAAAAGACAAAAGATATTGAAAAGGGAGCTCCAATTCCTGTTGTTATTACTGCATATAAAGATAGAAGTTTTGATTTTGTTACTAAATTACCACCAGTAAGTTTCTATTTAAAAAAAGCTGCAAAAATTAAAAAAGGTAATTCAACACCAGGAAGGACTTTGGTTGGAAAAGTTTCATTAGCTGATATAGAAAAGATAGCTAAAGACAAAATGCAAGATCTTAATGCTATTGATTTAAATGGAGCAGTTAATATGGTTAAAGGCTCTGCAGTATCAATGGGAATGGAAGTTATAAAATAATGAAAAATACTAAAAATAGAAAAAAAATACTTGAAAAAATTGACTTGAATAAAGTTTATGAACCTATTGATGCAATTAATATTTTAAAGCAAAATGCATTTGTAAAATTTGATGAAACATTAGATGTAGCAATAAAATTGAATATTGATGCGAATAAAACAGATCAAAATATTAAAGGAATAACAAATTTACCAAATGGCACAGGAAAAAATATTAAAGTTGCTGCAGTAGTTGCGTCTGATAAACAACAAGAAGCTAAAGATAGTGGCGCAGATATTGTTGGTGAAAAAGAATTAATTGATGATATTTCAAATGGAAAATTAAACTTTGATTTATTGATAGCATCCCCAGATCAAATGCCAGCTTTAGGTAAAGTTGCAAAAATTTTAGGCCCTAAGGGACTTATGCCTAATCCTAAATTAGGAACAGTTTCAAAGGATGTTAATAGTGCTATAAAAAATGCAAAGTCTGGTCAGGTAAAATTTAAAAATGATAAAACAGGTATTGTACATGCTGGAATAGGCAAATTGACTTTTAGTGAAGAAAAACTTCAAGAAAATTTAAAAACTTTTTTTTCTTCAATTGTTAAAAGTAAACCAGAGAGTGTTAAAGGTTCTTTTATTAAAAAGGTTACCATAGCTTCAACTATGGGATGTGGACTTCAACTTAACGTAAGTAGTTTGCGTTAGTTTAGTTCATAGATGATCTATGATCATCACCTGTCAAAGACTGCAGGAGCGAAAGCTTAATTCCCTGCATAGACTGAAGTAAGTCATTGATTTGCTTCTTGACAGGCTTAAGTTTAATCTGATGAGCAGATTATTCTTAGCTAACATTAGATTGAAAAATCTAATAAAACCGAGGTTAATGTGAAACGTTCTGATAAAAAAAACTTCGTTGAAAACTTTAAAGAGGAATTGTCAAATTCATCTTCAATAATTGTAGCTCATTATTCTGGATTAACAGTAGAAGAGTCTGAAAAACTCAGAAAAGAAATGAGAGCAAATGGAGCGAAGTTTAAAGTTACTAAGAACAGACTCACAAAGCTTGCTATAGCTGAAACTCAATTCAAAGATATGTCAGATTTTTTTAATGGACCAACTGCCGTTGCATATTCAACAGATCCTGTTGCTCCAGCAAAAGTTTCTGTTGATTTTGAAAAAAAATTTGAAAATTTTAAAATAATTGGTGGTGGATATAATGGAGAAAAAATTGATAAAGAAAAAATCAATTTTCTTGCTACATTACCTTCTATTGATGAATTGAGAGGAAAGATTATTGGCTTGATTTCTGCACCTGCTCAAAAAATTGCGTCGATTGCAATAGAGCCTGGCGCACAATTAGCGCGATTAATTAGTACACAAAGTAGTAGCAATTCTGGAGAGTCGAACTAGGTTTAATAAGGAGTAATATATGGCTGATTTAAATAAAATAGTTGATGATTTATCTTCTTTAACAGTATTAGAAGCCGCTGAATTGAGTAAGTTGCTTGAAGAAAAATGGGGAGTATCTGCAGCTGCACCAGTTGCCGTTGCAGCAGCACCTGCTGCAGGAGCAGGTGATGCACCAGCAGAAGAGAAATCTGAATTTGATGTTGTACTTGCTGAAGCAGGTTCAAATAAAATTGCTGTTATTAAAGAAGTGCGAACTATAACTGGTCTTGGCTTAAAAGAAGCAAAGGATCTAGTTGAGGGTGCGCCAAAACCTTTAAAGCAAGGTGTAAAAAAAGAAGAAGCTGAAGCAATGAAAAAAGCACTAGAAGGTGCTGGAGCTAAAGCAGAATTAAAATAAACTTTAGGCTTTTGATTTTAAATCAAAAGCCTAATTTAAATAAGGATTGTTAATGAGTCTTGACTTTATAAATACTAAAAAAATTAGAAGATCTTTTGGAAAAATACCTTTAGTTACGTCATTACCTAATCTAGTTGAAGTTCAAAAAAGATCATATGATGGCTTTCTTCAGTTAAAAACTGAACCAGAAAAAAGAGACAATTCAGGATTACATGCTGTTTTTAAATCAGTATTTCCAATTCATGATTATACCGAAAGAGCTACTGTTGATTATGTAAGTTATGACTTAGGTATTCCAAAATATGATGTTGAGGAATGTTCTCAAAGAGGCATGACATATGGAGCTCCATTATTGGTTAATTTCAGACTTATTATTTGGGATATTGATGAAATTGCAGGAACTAAATCAGTTAGAGATATTAAAGAACAAGAAGTTTACATGGGTGACATACCGCTAATGACAAAAAATGCAACATTTGTTGTAAATGGAACAGAAAGGGTAGTTGTAAGCCAAATGCATAGATCTCCAGGTGTTTTTTTTGATCATGATTTTGGTAAAACTCATACAAGTGGTAAGTATTTGTTTAATGCAAGAATAATACCATATAGAGGATCTTGGTTGGATTTTGAGCATGATGCAAAAAATAATATTCACGCTAGAATAGATAGAAAAAGAAAATTCCCAGTAACAACACTGCTTAAATGTCTTTTAAATGAGATGTCTGAAAAATATATCTCAGATTGTGAATCAAAAAAGATTGAACCTGATCCAAAGAAAATATTAGGTATGACAAATGAAGAAATTCTTAGTATTTTTTATGATCATATTTCTTATAAAAAAAATGAATATGGCTGGCAGTTCAAAGAAGATTTGGCGTTTTATAAAGCAAAAATATTAAATTTTGATCTTTTAGATTCAAAAAATGGAAAAATTTTAATTTCAAAAGGTACAAAGGTTAATCAAAAAATAATAAATGAGATAAAGAAAAAAAATATTCAAAATTTATGTATCGAGAATTACTCATTGATAGGTCATTATTTAGCATCTGACTTAATTGATGAAAAATCGGGTAAAATTTATTATGAAGCTGGTTATGAAATTGATGAACCTTTTCTCGAATTTATAATTGACAGTAAAATATCGAAACTAGACATACTTAAATCAGATAATATTGAAATTGGGTCTTATATAAGAAGCACAATGCAACTTGATAAAGCCAGATCAAGAGAAGAGGCGCTTTTTGAGGTATTTAAAATTCTTAGACCTGGAGAACCACCAACAATAGAGACTGCTGAAACATTATTCAATAACTTATTTTTCAATAAAGATAGGTATGACCTTTCTGCAGTTGGTAGATTAAAAATAAATTCTAAATTTAAAAAAACAACTTCTATTGATCAGCGAGTTATTGATAAAAGTGATATCATAGATGTGGTTAAACATATGCACAACCTTATTGATGGTAAAGGTGAAATAGATGATATTGATCACTTAGCAAATAGAAGAGTTCGATCTGTGGGAGAGTTGCTTGAAAACCAATATAGAATTGGTCTATTAAAAATGGATAGAGCAATAAAAGAGAGACTTAGCTCTCTTGAAGTTGATAATATAATGCCTCAGGATATAGTTAATGCTAAACCAGTTGTTGCATCTATCAAAGAATTTTTTGGGTTAAGTCAATTAAGTCAATTTATGGATCAAACAAATCCATTAAGTGAAATTACACATAAGAGAAGAGTTTCCGCACTTGGACCTGGAGGATTAAATAGGGAAAGAGCAGGTTTTGAGGTCAGAGATGTTCATCAAACTCATTATGGAAGAATTTGTCCAATTGAAACACCTGAAGGAGCGAATATTGGCCTTATAAATAGTCTTGCTTCATATTCAAGAATTAACCAATATGGATTTATTGAAACTCCATACAGGATTGTTAACAACGGAAAAGTTACTGAGAACGTTGTATATCTTAGCGCAATTGACGAGGAAGATTTTGTAATTGCCCAAGCTAATGCAGATATAGATAATAAAGGTAAGTTTATTAATGAAATTGTTAGTTGCAGAAAGAATGGAGAATTTATTAACGCTGAAACTGATGCTATTGATTTAATGGATGTATCACCTCAACAACTTGTTTCTGTTGCTTCATCATTAATACCTTTTCTTGAGAATGATGATGCTAATAGGGCATTAATGGGATCAAACATGATGAGGCAAGCAGTTCCATTAATTAAACCAAAAGCTCCACTTGTTGGAACTGGCATGGAATATACAGTCGCCAAAGATAGTGGATCAACAGTTGTTGCAAAAAGAGAAGGAATAGTTGATCAATTAGATGCAAATAGAATAGTTATCAGAGTTACAGATAAGAATGATAATTCTCTCAACAAAATTGATATTTATAATTTACTTAAGTTTCAAAGATCAAATCAAAACACGTGTATAAGTCAAAGACCACTTGTTAATGTTGGTGATAAAATTCAAAAGAATCAAGTTATAGCTGATGGTCCTGCCACAGATTTGGGAGAACTAGCACTTGGTAGAAATGTTTTAGCTGCATTTATGCCTTGGAATGGATATAATTTTGAAGACTCAATCTTAATATCAGAGAAAGTTGTTCAAGACGATGTATTTACTTCAATTCATGTTGAAGAGTTTGAAGTTATGTCGAGAGATACTAAATTAGGACCTGAAGAAATCACAAGAGATATTCCAAATGCTAGTGAAGAAATGCTTATTAATCTTGATGAGACTGGAATAGTTTACATAGGAGCTGAAGTAACATCTGGAGATATTTTAGTTGGAAAAGTAACACCAAAGGGCGAGTCTCCAATGACGCCTGAAGAAAAATTATTAAGAGCAATTTTTGGAGAAAAAGCAGCAGATGTAAAAGATACAAGTTTAAGAGTTCCTCCTGGTGTCAAAGGAACAGTTGTTGAAATTAGAGTGTTTTCTAGAAGAGGTATCGAAAAAGATGAAAGAGCAATAAGTATTGAGAATAATCAAATTGAAGTTATAGCAAAAGATAGAGATGATGAATTAAACATATTAGAAAAAAGTTTTGGGAATCATCTAAGAGAAATTTTAGTAGGTAAAAAATATCTGTCTGGTATTCAGAATATTCAGAAAAATGAAAGTTTAACTTTTAATCAACTTGAATCACTTAGTTTAAGTGAGTTATTAAAAGTTAATATTAATGAAGATAAAGCTACTCAACAAATTGAGTCTTTAGTTAAAAATTATGAAAATCAACTAGGAAATATTAATCAAAAATTTGAAAATAAAATTGATAAAATTCAAAGTGGAGATGAGCTTTTACCAGGGGTATTAAAATTAATAAAAGTTTTTATCGCTGTAAAAAGAAAACTACAACCAGGTGATAAAATGGCAGGTAGACATGGAAACAAAGGAGTAATTTCAAAAATATGTCCTGTAGAAGACATGCCTTACCTTGAAGATGGAACCCCTGTAGATATTGTTTTAAACCCTTTAGGTGTTCCAAGCAGAATGAACATTGGGCAGATTTTGGAAACACATTTAGGTTGGGCATCAGCATCACTTGGAAAGCAAGTAAATAAGATGATTTCAAAAATGAATATAGAAGGTCAAACAAAAGATTTAAAATCAAAACTTATAGAAATATATGATCTTCAAAATCATAAAAAATTGATTGAAAAAATGAATGATGATGAGATATACGAACTAGCTAACAATTTAAAAGAAGGTATACCTTTTGCAACTCCAGTTTTTGATGGAGCAAAAGAAAAAGATATTTCATTATTACTAGATAAAGCGGGAGTATCAAATTCAGGACAAGAAATACTATATGATGGAATCACAGGTCAAAAATTTGAAAGACCGGTAACTGTTGGTTATATGTATATGTTAAAACTTCATCATTTAGTTGATGAAAAGATACATGCAAGATCAATAGGGCCTTATAGTTTAGTAACTCAACAACCATTAGGAGGAAAAGCTCAATTTGGTGGACAGAGATTTGGTGAAATGGAAGTTTGGGCTTTAGAGGCTTATGGTGCTGCTTATACTCTTCAGGAAATCTTAACAATTAAATCTGATGATGTTGCTGGAAGAACTAAAGTTTACGAATCCATTGTGAAAGGAGATAATAACTTTGAATCAGGTACCCCTGAGTCATTTAATGTAATGGTCAAGGAGTTAAGATCTTTAGGGTTAAATTTAGAATTTAAAGAAAATATTCAAGAAAAAAATCAAACAACAAACTTGCTAGGTAAAAATGAATAAGGAATTAGTAAATATTTTTAATCAAAATTTAGGTGTACAAAACTTTAACAGTCTAAAAATAGCTATTGCCAGTCCCGAGAATATAAGATCTTGGTCATTTGGCGAAATAAAAAAACCAGAAACTATTAATTATAGAACTTTTAAACCTGAAAAAGATGGCTTATTTTGTTCAAGAATTTTTGGACCAGTAAAAGACTATGAATGCTTGTGTGGCAAGTATAAGCGCATGAAATTCAGAGGTATTATATGTGAAAAATGTGGAGTTGAAGTAACATTATCTAAAGTTAGACGGGATAGAATGGGTCATATTGAGTTAGCAGCCCCAGTTTCTCATATTTGGTTTATGAAATCATTACCTAGTAGAATTGCAACACTACTTGATATGACAATTAAAAATCTTGAAAAAGTATTATATTTTGAACAATTTATAGTTGTTGAACCAGGTTTAACTGACTTAAAAAAAGGTGAAATTATTTCAGAAGAACAATATATTAATTATCAAGACGAATATGGTGAGGATTCTTTTAGTGCATCAATTGGAGCAGAAGCAATTGAACAAATGCTTCTTAATATAGATCTAGAAAGTGAATTTGAACAAATTAAAATTGATTTATCTGAAACTAAATCAGAACTTAAAAAAACAAAGCTAACAAAAAGACTTAAACTAGTTGAATCATTTATTGTATCTAAAAATAAACCTGAGTGGATGATATTAAGAGTACTTCCAGTAATTCCACCTGAGTTAAGACCTTTAGTTCCTTTAGATGGCGGAAGATTTGCAACTAGTGACTTAAATGATCTTTATAGAAGAGTTATAAATAGAAATAATAGATTAAAGAGACTAATAGATTTAAGAGCTCCTGATATCATCATTAGAAATGAAAAAAGAATGCTTCAAGAGTCTGTAGATGCTTTATTTGATAATGGTAGAAGAGGTAGAGTCATAACTTCTACTAATAAAAGACCCCTTAAGTCATTGTCTGATATGTTAAAGGGTAAGCAAGGTAGATTTAGACAAAATCTTCTTGGTAAAAGAGTAGATTATTCAGGCAGATCAGTAATTGTTGTTGGGCCAAATTTAAAACTTCATCAGTGTGGTATCCCAAAAAAAATGGCTTTAGAGTTATTTAAACCATTTATTTTTCATAAACTTGATATCTACGGATGGGCCAATACAATTAAAGCAGCAAAAAAATTAGTTGAAAAAGAAGATCCTCGAGTGTGGGATATTTTAGAGGAAGTTATAAGAGAACACCCAATATTGTTAAATAGAGCCCCAACCCTTCATAGACTTGGTATTCAGGCATTTGAACCAACTCTTATTGAAGGTAAGTCAATTCAGTTACATCCATTAGTATGTACAGCTTTTAATGCTGATTTTGATGGTGATCAAATGGCCGTTCATGTGCCACTTAGTTTGGAGTCTCAACTTGAAGCAAGAGTATTAATGATGTCAACAAATAATATATTATCACCATCGAGTGGTAAACCGATTATTGTACCTTCGCAGGATATAGTTTTGGGTATTTATTATTTATCTATTTTAAGAACTAATCAAAAAGGAGAAGGAAAATCTTTTATTGATATCAATGAAATTTTAAAATCATTGGAAAATAATGACTTAACACTGCATTCAAAAATTACTTCAAGAGTTGAAAATTATGATGGCAGTTTTAGTAAAGTTGAAACTACTCCTGGTAGAATGTTATTAGCAGATACATTACCAAAAAATGAAAATATTAGCTTTGATTTAATTAATAAAGTTTTAACAAAAAAAGAAGTTAGTAATATAATTGACTCTGTCTATAGATTTTGTGGTCAAAAAGAGACAGTTTTATTTGCTGATCATATAATGCAATTAGGTTTCAAATACGCTGCAATAGCTGGAATATCATTTGGCAAAGATGATCTTATAATACCATCTGAAAAACAGATATTGTTAGATGAAACTCAAAAAAAAGTTATTGAATATGAAAATCAGTATCAGGATGGATTAATTACTCAAGGGGAAAAATATAATAAAGTTATAGATGCTTGGTCAGAATGTACAAATAAAGTAGCAGATAAAATGTTAGATGTTATTTCAAATCCTGAAGATGATAAGCCAATTAACTCCGTGTATATGATGGCGCACTCAGGTGCTAGAGGATCAGCTGCTCAATTAAAACAACTTTCTGGTATGAGAGGTTTGATGGCTAAACCATCTGGAGAAATTATTGAAAATCCAATTAAATCTAATTTTAAAGAGGGTTTATCTGTATTAGAATATTTTACATCAACTCATGGAGCTAGAAAAGGTCTTGCTGATACAGCATTAAAAACAGCCAGTAGTGGTTATTTAACAAGAAGATTAGTGGATGTTGCTCAAGATGCCGTTATTAGAGAAGAAGATTGTAAAACTAATAATGGAGTAATGGTTGAAGAAATTGTTGAATCTGGAAATATTACATCAACCTTGTCTGAAAGAGTATTAGGAAGAACACCAGTAGAAAATGTATTAGATGAAAATAAAAATATTATTGTAAGTGCTGGTGAAATAATTGAAGAAAAACATCTTGAAGATTTAGCAAAAAATTCGATAAGAAGCTTAAGAATTAGATCAGTTCTTACTTGTCAAACTGAAGATGGTATTTGCGCAAAGTGTTATGGTAGAGATTTAGCAAGAGGTACATCTGTAAATATAGGTGAAGCGGTAGGTATTATAGCAGCTCAATCAATCGGGGAACCTGGAACACAGCTAACTATGAGAACTTTCCATATTGGAGGTGCTGCTAGTGCATCTGTTGAACAATCTTCAGCTGTTTCTCCAATAAATGGAAAAATTAAATTTGAAAATGTAAAGTCTATTAAAGATAAATTTGATAATAATATTGTTTTGAGTAGAAATGCAAAAATAAAAATATTTGCTAATGATGAGGAAAAATTTTCTACAAATATACCTTTTGGATCAAGATTGCTTTTTTCAGAAGATGCTGAAGTAAAAGCTAATCAAACTGTTGCAGAATGGGATCCATACACTCTACCTATAATTTCAGAAAAAAAGGGCTACGCCAAATATGTTGATCTGAAACAAGGAATATCTTTTAGAGAAGCGATAGATGATACTACTGGTATTGGAAGTAAAGTTGTAATTGATTGGAGTCAAAATCAAAAAAGTAAGAACTTTAAACCAGCAATTAATATATTAGATACTATTGATGCATCTACAGATGAAGAGTTAGATAATTTTGTTAATTATCCTATGTCAATAGATACAATACTTAGTATTGAAGATGGTCAGGAAGTTTCTGCAGGACAAGTTCTAGCTAGAATACCAAAAGAGTCTTCAAAAACTAAAGATATTACAGGAGGCCTTCCAAGAGTTGCTGAACTTTTTGAAGCTCGTAAACCTAAAGACCCTGCAATCATGTGTGAAATTGATGGAAAAATATCTTTTGGTAAAGATTTTAAAAATAAAAGAAGAGTCATAATTACAAGTGTTGATGAAAATGAAACTTTTGAGTTATTAATTCCTAGATCCAAATACCTTAATGTTCAAGAAGGTGATTATGTAAAAAAGGGAGATATACTTGTTGAGGGCACCCCTGTACCTCATGATATATTGAGAATTCTTGGTGTTGAAGAACTAGCTAGATATTTGGTTCGTGAAGTTCAATCAGTATATAAACTACAAGGTGTTTATATAAATGATAAGCATATAGAAACTATAGCTAGACAAATGTTACAAAAAGTATTGATTAAAGACCCAGGTGACTCAAGTTTAATTTCAGGTGAGCAAATTCAAAAAAGAGATTTAATAAAATTAAATAAACAATTAGAAGAAAATGGCAAAAAACTTATTGAATTTGAACCAGTTTTACTTGGTATTACTAAAGCAAGCCTTCAAACTGACTCATTTATATCTGCTGCATCATTTCAAGAAACTACAAAAGTATTAACAGACGCAGCAACTCTAGGAAAGACTGATACTCTAAATGGATTAAAGGAAAATGTGATAGTTGGAAGGTTAATTCCAGCAGGAACTGGTAGGATGACTACAGAATATGAAAAATTAGCATCTTTAAAGGATAAAGAGATCATGGATCAAAGAAAGTCTATGGAGGAAAATCAAGAAAATTCTGAATAAATATATATAATTTCTTGACTTTTTTCATATCAATTAATAAAGACCCGCTACGATTGTTAAAGGTCGTGGACATTTGTTCAAACACTTAACAGAAGGGAATTATGCCAACTATTAACCAGTTAGTTAGAAACGGTAGGAAGTCAGTAAACAAAAGAAACAAGGTTCCCGCCTTAACTGCTTGTCCTCAAAAAAGAGGAGTGTGTACCAGAGTTTATACAACTACCCCAAAAAAACCAAATTCAGCACTTAGAAAAGTAGCTAGAGTGAAGTTAACTAATGGCCAAGAAGTTTCTGCGTATATTCCAGGAGAAGGACATAATTTACAAGAACATTCTGTCGTCCTTATTAGAGGAGGAAGAGTTAAGGATTTGCCCGGAGTTAGATATCATATTTTGCGTGGCACACTTGATACCCAAGGAGTAAGTACTAGAAAACAAAGGCGCTCTCTTTATGGAGCCAAAAAACCAAAATAATATATGTCTAGAAGAAGAGCAGCAGAAAAAAGAACAATACTTCCTGATCATAAGTATAAAGATTTAGTTTTGGCTAAATTCATGAATAGAATAATGATTGATGGAAAAAAATCTGTCTCTGAAAAAATAGTTTACGGAGCATTCGATATTGTTTCAAAGAAAACAGATAAAAGCCCTATCGATTTTTTTCATGAAGCTTTAAATAATGTAAAGCCCTCCTTAGAAGTAAGATCAAGAAGAGTTGGAGGAGCTACTTATCAGGTGCCCATGGAAGTTAGACCAAAAAGAGCCCAGGCATTAGCAATGAAATGGATCGTCGAGTCAGCAAACAAAAGAAATGAAAAAACAATGAGGGAAAGAGTTGCTAATGAAATATTAGATGCATTTAGTAACAAAGGTAATTCAGTAAAAAAAAGAGAAGAAACTCATAAGATGGCTGAAGCAAATAGAGCATTCTCACATTTTAGATGGTAATATAATGTCCAGATCACATCCCTTAGATAAATATAGAAACATTGGTATAATGGCTCATATTGATGCAGGTAAAACTACCACAACAGAAAGAATTTTATATTATACAGGCAAGTCACACAAAATTGGTGAAGTTCATGATGGTGCAGCAACAATGGATTGGATGGAGCAAGAACAAGAAAGAGGTATTACAATTACATCAGCTGCTACAACTTGTTTTTGGAATGATCATAGAATTAATATCATAGATACTCCTGGACATGTTGACTTTACAATTGAAGTTGAAAGATCTCTTAAAGTTTTAGATGGAGCAGTTGCTGTTTTTGATGGTGTAGCTGGAGTTGAGCCACAGTCTGAAACTGTTTGGAGACAAGCTGATAAATATAACGTGCCCAGAATGTGTTTTATTAATAAATTAGATAGAACAGGAGCTAATTTTTTTATGTGCGTTGATATGATTTCAGAAAGATTAGGCTCTTATCCCCTGGTAACTCAACTTCCAATAGGTATTGAAAGCAATCTCAAAGGTGTTGTTGATTTAGTTTCAAATAATGCAATTATTTGGCAAGATGAAAGTTTAGGTGCTAAATTTGACATAGTAGATATTCCTGAAGATTTAAAAGATAAAGCAAATGAATATAGAGAAAAATTAATTGAAAAAGCTGTCGAGGAAGATGACTCTATAATGGAAAGCTACCTTGATGGTAAAGAGCCTTCAGTAGAAGATATAAAAAAATGTATTAGAAAAGGTACAATAAGTGGATCTTTTGTACCAGTTCTTACTGGATCTGCTTTTAAAAATAAAGGAGTTCAACCTCTTCTTGATGCGGTTGTAGATTACATGCCATCACCAAAAGATGTTGCTAGTGTTAAAGGTGTAGATATTAAAGATGATTCTCTAGAACTTACAAGAAATTGTGAAGATAATGAGCCTTTTAGCGCTCTAGCATTTAAAATTATGACGGACCCATTTGTAGGGAGTTTAACATTTGCCAGAATTTATTCTGGAACAATAAATACGAAAGACTCAGTTTTGAATTCTAATTCTGGTAAAAAAGAAAATATTGGTAGAATGTTATTAATGCATGCAAATAATAGAGAAGAAATTAAAACTGCTAACGCAGGAGATATTGTAGCCCTTGTTGGTCTAAAAGATGTGACCACTGGTGAAACTTTATGTGATAATAGTAAACCAATAGTTCTTGAAAGAATGGATTTTCCAGATCCTGTAATAGAAGTTGCCGTTGAACCTAAAACTAAAGCAGATCATGAAAAAATGGGTACTGCATTGGGCAGATTAGCACAAGAAGATCCAAGTTTCAGAGTTACAACTGATCAAGAGAGCGGTCAAACTATTATAAAAGGTATGGGAGAACTTCATCTTGAAATCCTTGTTGATAGAATGAAAAGAGAATTTAAAGTTGAGGCAAATGTTGGAGCTCCTCAGGTAGCATATAGAGAAACAATATCTAATACATTTGATGTTGATTATACTCATAAAAAACAATCAGGTGGAGCTGGTCAGTTTGCAAGAGTTAAAATCATTTTTGAACCAGGTGAAGCAGGTAGCGGATATGAGTTTATAAATAAAATAAAAGGTGGTAACATTCCAACAGAACATATTCCAGGAGTTGAAAAAGGTCTTATAGCCCAACAAAATACTGGGGTTGTTGCAGGTTTCCCATGTATAGATTTTAAGGCAACTTTATATGACGGTGCTTATCACGATGTCGACTCAAGTGTATTAGCATTTGAAATTGCTGCTAGAGCAGCATTTAGAGAAGGTATAGCTAAGGCTAGCCCAGTTTTATTGGAACCAATGATGAAAGTTGAAGTAGTAACTCCTGAAGAATATATGGGAGATGTTATTGGAGATTTGAATAGTAGAAGAGGTCAAGTTCAGGAAATGTCAACAAGAGGTAATGCAAACGTTGTAAATGCTATGGTTCCTCTCGCAAACATGTTTGGATATGTAAATAATTTAAGATCTTTATCTCAAGGAAGAGCAAATTATACAATGCAATTTGATCACTATGAACAAGTCCCATCAAATGTAGCAGAAGAAGTAAAGGCAAAGTTAGCATAATGGAATCTCAAAATATTAGAATAAGATTAAGAGCTTTTGATAACTCTCTTTTAGATAATAGCACTCAAGACATAATTGAAACTGCTAAAAGAACTGGAGCAAAAGTTAAAGGCCCAATCCCTTTACCTACTCGTTTTGAAAGATTTACTGTTAATAAATCTCCTCATATTGACAAAAAAAGTAGAGATCAATTTGAAATAAGAACACATAATAGACTTCTTGATATAATTGATCCCACACCTCAGACTGTTGATGCTCTCATGAAGTTAGATTTATCTGCAGGAGTTGAGGTAGACATAAAAATATAGATATGAAAAGATCAGGTTTAATTGCAAAAAAAATTGGTAATTCTTCATATTTTGAAGATGAAGGAAAATTTTCTCATGTAACAATATTAAAAGTTGAAGATTGTATTGTTTCAAAAACAAAAACAATTGAAAAAGATGGTTATAACGCAATTCAATTAGCAAGTATTGATACAAATAAAGATTTAAATAAAATTAAAAAACCGCAAAGAAAAAATTTTAGTTTAATAAAATTAAATCCAAAAAAAATTTTAAAAGAATTTAGAGTTGATTTAGATAATATGCTTGAAGTAGGAACAATTTTAAATGTTCAACATTTTAAAAAAGATCAATTTGTTGATGTAAGAGGATGTACAATTGGTAAAGGTTTCGCCGGTGTTATGAAAAGACATAATTTTTCTGGTCTTAGAGCATCTCACGGAGTATCCATTTCCCATAGATCTCATGGATCCACTGGTCAAAATCAAGATCCCGGAAGAGTTTTTAAAGGAAAAAAAATGGCAGGCAGAATGGGAGCCACTAACATTACAAAGCAAAATTTACAAATAGTCGAAATAGATGAAAAAAATCAAATAATAATAATTAAAGGTGCTGTTCCTGGTAAAAATAATTCAATTGTTTTTCTAAGTGACGCAGTTAAAAAAAATTAATATGAAAAAGCCAATTTATAATCTTAATTCAGATACTGTAGGAGATATTACTCTTGATAAAAGTATATTTGGTTTAAAGCTTTATCCTGATATTATTCATCAATATATTAGATTTCAAAACGCAGGTTCTAGACAAGGATCACATAAAACAAAAACAAGGTCTGAAGTGAATGGCAGAAGTAAAAAGCCTTTTTCACAAAAAGGCACAGGTAATGCCAGACAAGGAAGTAGCAAGCCGCCTAACTTTAGAGGTGGAGCAGTATCTATGGGGCCTCAAAATAGAAACCACAGTTTTGTTTTAAACAAAAAAGAAAAAAAACTTGCAATAAAGTCTGCACTATCAGGTAAAGTTTCAGATGAACAAGTTATAATTATTGATACTTTCAAAATTAAAAATTTCAAAACTAAAGAACTTCATAAAACTTTAAAAAAATTTGATTATAAATCAGCTCTATTTATTTACTCTGATGAGGGTATTGATAATAATTTTAAATTAGCTTCTTCAAATTTACCTAATGTTTCAATTATTAAGCAGAACGGAATAAATGTAAAAGACATAGTAACATATGATAAAATATTTATTGAAGAAAAAAGTGTTAACGAAATTACTAAGAGGCTATCATGAAGAGTAACAACAATATTTCAATTAGTAAAGCCTATAGTATTATTCATAAACCATTAACTACTGAAAAATCAACTAATCTACAACAATATAATCAATATAGTTTTATTGTGTCAAAAAAATCAAATTCAAGTGAAATTAAACAAGCAATAGAAAAAATATTTAAGGTAAAAGTAACTAAAATAAATACTTCTATATTAAGAGGAAAGCCAAAGACTTTTAAGGGCACTTTTGGATATCGTAAAGATGTTAAGAAAGCAATAATAACTCTTCAAGAAGGCAATACAATAGATTCATCATTGGGTGTTAAATAATGTTGAATAAATTTAAACCTATAACTCCTGGTTTAAGAGGAACTGTATTAGTTTCAAAAAAACATCTCTCCAAAGATAAGCCTGTTAAATCATTATTAAAACCTTTGAAATCAACTGGTGGCAGAAATAATCAAGGTAGAATTACATCTAGAAGAATGGGTGGTGGAGTAAAACGCAAATATAGGGTAATTGATTTCAAAAGAAATAAATTTGATATTCAAGCTGAAGTTTTACGTAATGAATATGATCCAAATAGATCATCTTTTATATCTCTTATTAAATACGAAGATGGTGAATTAAGATACATTTTGTCTCCTAAAAATATTAAGGAAGGAGAAAAAATAATCTCTGGTACTAATGTTGATATTAAAAATGGGAATTGTATGCCAATAAAAAATATTCCTGTAGGAACAAACATTCATAATATTGAAATAAAACCAGGTGCAGGAGGTCAATTAGTTAGATCAGCTGGTACAACAGCTCAGATAGTATCTAAAGATCAATCATTTGTTCAAATAAAATTAGTTTCTGGAGAGATTAGACATATTAATATGAATTCAATGGCTACAATTGGTGAAGTTTCAAATCCTGATCAGAAAAATATTAAATTAGGTAAAGCTGGAAGAAAGCGATATTTGGGTTTTAGACCAAAAGTTAGAGGAGTTGTAATGAATCCAGTTGACCACCCTCACGGCGGAGGTGAAGGTAGAACATCAGGTGGAAGAAATCCAGTTACACCTTGGGGAGTTTCTACTAAAGGAAAAAAAACAAGAAGAAATAAAAAAACTAATGTTTTCATCATTAAAAGAAGGAAGAAATAAATGACAAGATCTACATGGAAAGGACCTTTTGTTGATGTTAATTTAATTAAGAAAGCTGAAAAAGTTTCTGAGTCAGGAAGAAAAGAAGTTATTAAAACATGGTCAAGAAGATCAACTATTATACCTCAGTTTGTAGGCTTGACATTTGGAGTTTATAATGGGCAAAAATTTGTACCTGTTAGTGTTAGTGAGCAAATGGTTGGTCATAAACTTGGGGAATTTTCTCCAACAAGATCATTCAAAGGTCATACAGCTGCAGATAAAAAGGCAGAGCAGAAATGAGTGAAAATTTAATTGCAATCGCTAAAGATAATATGGTTAGAGTAAGTCCATTTAAACTTGCAAAGGTTGCAAATAGTCTTGTTAACAAGAATGTAAATAATGCAGTTAATCAACTTAAATTCTCTCAAAAGAGAATATCTAAAAATGTATTAAAAGTATTAAATGCTGCCATAGCTAATGCAGAAAATAATAAACAATTAGATATTGATAAGCTTTTTGTAAAAGAGGCATATGTTGGAAAAAGTCTTAGTATGAAGAGGTGGAGGCCTCGCGCTAAGGGTAGACCTGGTTCCATAATTAAACCTTTTAGTAAAATTACAATTATAGTTGAAGAACGAAATGATCTAAAAAAGGAAAAAAAATAATGGGACAAAAAGTTAATCCACATGGTATCAGATTAGGAATTAATAAAACTTGGTCATCAAGATGGTTTTCCAATTCTGAATATTCAAAATTACTTCATCAAGACATAAAAATTAAAAAATATGTTGCTGAGAAATTAAAAAATGCAAGTATATCAAAAATAAATATTGAAAGAGCAGCAAAGAAAATTAGAATTTCTATTTTTAGCTCAAGACCAGGAATAATTATAGGTAAAAAAGGTGCTGATATCGAAACATTAAAAAATAATCTAGCAAAAATGTCTAGTCTAGAAGTTTTTTTAGATATTAAAGAAGTAAGAAAACCAGAGGTTGAAGCAAAGTTAGTTGCAGAAAATATTGCAAATCAATTAGAAAAAAGAATTTCGTTTAGAAGAGCAATGAAAAAGGCAGTTCAGTCAGCCATGAGATTAGGCGCAAAAGGAGTTAAGGTAGTTTGTAGTGGAAGGCTGGGAGGAGCTGAAATAGCAAGAACTGAAAAATATCATGAAGGAAGTGTCCCTTTGCACACTCTAAGAGGGGACATTGATTATGCAACTGCTGAAGCTGAAACTACTTATGGAATATGCGGAATTAAGGTTTGGATCAATAAAGGTGAAATATTAGCAAAAGATCCTTATGCAAGTGAAAAAAAACAAGTTGAACAAGGAAGTATAAGATAATGAATATGCTATCTCCAAAAAAGACAAAGTATAGAAAGCAATTCAAGGGGCGAATACATGGAAACGCTAAAGGTAATTTTTCTCTTAATTATGGAAGTTTTGGTTTGAAAGCACTTGAGCCTGAAAGAGTAACTTCAAGACAAATTGAGGCTGCTAGAAAAGCAATAACAAGATATCTTAAAAGAGCGGGTAGAATGTGGATCAGAATATTTCCCGATGTCCCAGTTTCAAAAAAACCTGCTGAAGTTAGAATGGGCAAAGGAAAGGGTTCTGTAGAATACTGGGCTTGCAGAGTAAAACCAGGGAGAATAATGTTTGAGGTTGATGGAGTTAATATTGAAGAAGCAAAAAAGGCAATGACTTTAGCTGCTGCAAAGTTACCTATTAAATGTAAATTTGTTGAAAGGAATACATGATTAAGAAAACAAATAAAAATGTTGATTCAAATAAAATTTATGCTGAGATTGCCGATTTAAAGAAAAATCTTTTAAATTTTAAATTTCAAAAATCTACTGGACAACTTGAAAAGACTTCAGAAATCAAAAAGTCTAGAAAAAAAATTGCTCAATTAAAAACAAGCATTAATCAAACAAATGGAAATAAAAATGCCTAAAAGAATTTTATCTGGAAAAGTCGTATCTTCTAATGCAAATAAAACAGTTGTTGTAAAAGTTACTAGAAGAGTAAAACATAAGTTATATAAAAAAATTATAAATTTATCAAAAAAATATCATGCACATGATGAAAAAAATGAATTTAAAGTTGGAGATCTTGTTTCGATCATTGAATCTAAGCCAATATCAAAGCTTAAAACATGGTCAGTACTTTCAAATAAAGGAAATAATTAAATGATACAAATGCAATCTAAATTATTTGTTGCTGATAATTCTGGAGCTAGAAAAATACAGTGTATTAAAGTTCTTGGTGGATCAAAAAGAAGATTTGCTTCAATTGGTGATATTATTGTATGTTCCATTAAAGACGCTATACCAAGAGCAAAAGTAAAAAAAGGAGAAGTTTTTAAAGCAGTTATTGTAAGAACATCAAAAGACTTTCAAAGATCAGATGGTACTTCAATTAGATTTGATAAAAATGCTGCAGTTTTACTTGATAAACAAGAAGAACCAATTGCTACAAGAATTTTTGGCCCAGTAACAAGAGAGTTAAGAAATAAAAAATTTATGAAAATAATTAGTTTAGCCCCTGAGGTATTATAATGAATAAATTTAAACTTAAAAAAGGAGATGAAGTAATTGTTATTGCTGGAAAAGACAAAGGTAAGAAAGGCAAAATAATAAAAATTTTACCTGAAAAATTTAAAGCAATTGTATCAGATATTAACAAAGTTAAAAAAAATAACAAACCAGATAATAATCAAGCGGGTGGAATAACAGAAAAAGAGATGCCAATTCATATTTCAAATATAGCTTTTTTTGATGCTAGTGCAAATAAAGCAACAAGAATTGGATTTAAAATAGATAAGAAAGATAAAAAAGTGAGAATTCTTAAAACATCAGGTAAGGAAATCTAAATGAGTAGACTTTTAGAGGAATATAATAACACAATTTCATCAAATTTAATGTCAAAATTAAATTTGAAGAGTAAATATGAGGTTCCAAAAATAAAAAAAATAATTCTTAATATGGGAATAGGTGAGGGTAAAGATGACTCAAAGCTAATTGACAAAGCTCAAGAAGATTTGACTCTTATCACAGGTCAAAAGGCAGTAAAAACTAAATCTAAAAAAGCAATATCTGGTTTTAAAATTAGAGCGGGCATGCCTTTAGGTGCTATGGTCACTCTAAGAAATAAAATTATGTATGAATTTTTAGATAGATTAATAAATATTGCAATCCCAAGAATAAGAGATTTTAGAGGATTAAACTCAAACAGTTTTGACGGTAATGGTAATTTTTCTTTTGGTATTAAAGAACAGATTATTTTCCCAGAGATAAATTTTGATAAAATAGATAAAGTAAGAGGTCTAAATATTACTATTTGTACTTCTGCAAAAAGTAACAATGATGCACTTGAGCTATTAAAAAGTTTTAATATGCCTTTTGCAGAGAAAGACAATTAGGAGATTTATGGCAAAAGCAAGTTCAGTACAGAAAAATATTCTAAGACAAAAACTAATTGAAAAATTTAAAGAAAAAAGAAATAATTTAAAAAATAAAATTAGAGATAAAAATATATCAATTGAAGATAGAATAAAATTTCAAAATAAACTTAATGATCTTCCTAGAAACAGTTCATCAATTAGATATAGAAATAGATGTAAACTTACTGGAAGAGCAAGAGGAAATTATAGAAAATTTGGGTTATCTAGAATTAAAGTTAGAGAGTTATCAATGACTGGTGATTTGCCAGGAATGATTAAATCAAGTTGGTAAGGAGAATAAATAATGGCTTTTAATGATGCGTTATCTGATATGTTGGCAAGAATTAAAAATGCTCACACAGCTCGTAAATCTGTTACATCTTGCTTTCAATCTAAATTAAATATGAATGTTCTTTCAGTATTAAAAGATGAGGGATACATTAGGGATTTTGAAAATATTGAAGAAAGAAAAGGAATTAATTCAATTAAAATTCAATTAAAATATTACAATGGAACACCTGTAATAAAAAAAATCAAAAGAATATCCAAGCCAGGTATAAGAGTATACTCAAAAATTTCAGATCTGAAGAAGCCTTATGGTGGTTTGGGAATATCAATATTATCTACTCCTAAAGGAGTAATGTCTGATCAAGAGGCTAGGAAAAATAATGTTGGTGGTGAGATATTATGTGAGGTTTTTTAGTGTCTAGAGTAGCAAAAAATAAAATAAAAATATCGAATGATCTGAAATGTATTTTTGAAGATGGAATTTTTTCTGCAAAAGGTAAACTAGGTGAAATGAAAGTCAATATTAATTCAGATTATAAAGTAGAAATCAATAATGATGAAATTACTGTTATCCCTACAAATGAAAAAAATAAAAAAAATCCTATTTGGGGAACGACTTGGTCACTTGTATCTAACGCTGTTAAGGGTGTAAGTGAAGGCTTTATGAAGACACTTGAATTAAATGGAACAGGTTATAGAGCTAGCATTTCAGGTACTAAGCTAAAACTACAGTTAGGTTACAGTCATGATATTGATTATGAAATACCTAAGGAAGTAAAGGTTGAATGTCCAAAACAAAATATTATAAAACTTTCTAGTCATGATAAAGAGAAATTAGGCGCTACAGCTTCAAAGATAAGATCATTTAGAAAACCGGAGCCATTTAAAGGTAAAGGCATTAAGTATGATAATGAATTTATTTTTAGAAAAGAAGGAAAGAAAAAATAAGAGTTTTAATATGACAAAAAGGGAACAAAGAATTAGATTTAAGCTAAAAAAAGTGTCTAAAAGAAACAGATTAACAGTTTTTAGATCAAACAATCATCTGTATGCTCAGGTAATTGATGATACAAAAGGATCAACTCTTGCTAGCTCATCTTCATTAGAAGCAAATATAAAAAATAAAAAATTAAATAGAAAAGAATTAGCGGAGCTTATTGGTAAGGAAATTGCAAAAAAAAGTATTTCTAAAGGCATTAATCAAGTTGCTTTTGATAAAGGTAAATATAAATACCATGGCTTAATTAAAATTTTAGCAGATGCTGCTAGAACTGAAGGTCTAAATTTTTAGAGGTTATTATGTTTGAAAATGATAAAAATGATTTGAGTGAGCACTTAGTTACAATAAATAGAGTAGCAAAAGTTGTTAAAGGTGGAAGAAGATTTGGTTTTGCGGCAATAATGATTGTTGGTGATAATAAAGGAAGAGTAGGAGTTGGATCTGGAAAAGCAAAAGAAGTCCCTGAGGCAGTTAGAAAGGCAACTGAAAATGCTAAAAATAAAATGGTTAGAGTTCATTTAAAAGAAAATAGGACAATACATCATGATGTAGTTGGTAGATTTGGAGCGGGTAAAGTGATATTACGTGCCGCAGCACCTGGTACAGGTATTATAGCGGGAGGACCAATGAGAGCTTTATTTGAATCTTTAGGAATAAAAGATATTGTAGCTAAATCCACAGGTACATCAAATCCTCATAATATGATTAAAGCGACATTTAATGCATTTAAAATGTCTGAATCTCCTAAATCAGTAGCATCAAAGAGATCAAAAAAATTAAGTGAAATTAGTATAAAAAATAAGTAAAAAAAATGAAAATAAATCAATTTAAATCAACAAAAACATCAAATAAAAAAAGAAAAAGAGTCGGTAGAGGTTCTGGTTCAGGATTAGGAAAAACTGCTGGCAGAGGAGTAAAGGGTCAAAAATCTAGATCAGGGGTATCTATTAATGGATTTGAGGGAGGTCAAATGCCTCTATATAGAAGATTGCCAAAAAGAGGTTTTAAGAACCATTTTAAGAAAAAAATTCAAAATGTAAGTTTTGATAAATTAAATATTATAGTTACTAAATATAAAATAAAAGAAGACTCAATAAAAGAAGTTGATTTATTTAATATGAAAATTTTTAATAAATCTAAAGGTAAACTTAAACTTTTAAATGTTGGTAAAATAGAAAAACCTATCAGCCTAGAGATTTCATATGCTTCTAAGGAAGCAATAAAGTCTATAGAAAAAGCTGGTGGTAAAATTAATATATTGGAAAAATAAATGGCTACTCAAGCAGAAAGATTAGCAAACAATTTAAATTTTGGAGCTCTTGGTAAGGCTACGGAATTACGTCAAAGATTATTATTTACTCTAGGAGCTTTGATTGTTTTTAGGCTTGGTACTTTTCTTCCAATTCCAGGAATTAACCCAATAGCACTTCAACAATTTTTTGAACAACAATCATCAGGCATATTAGGCATATTCGATACTTTTTCAGGAGGAGCTTTAGGTAGAATGGGGATTTTTGCTCTTGGAGTAATGCCCTATATATCATCATCTATTATAATGACATTAATGCAAACTGCTATTCCTCATTTAAAAGCTTTAAAAGAACAGGGTACAAGAGGCAGAAGAAAATTAATCCAGTACTCTAGATATCTTACTGTATTGATTGCAGCTTTACAAGGTTACGGAGTTTCAATTGGTTTAGAGTCAATGCAAACTGCTTATGGAAATATAGTTTTTGAGCCAGGACTTTTTTTTAGAATGACAACTGTTATAACACTTGTAGGAGGAACTATTTTTTTAATGTGGCTTGGAGAGCAAATTTCTTCACGCGGTGTTGGAAATGGAATTTCTCTAATAATAACAGCAGGAATAATTGCAAATTTACCAAGTGCCTTTGTAAGCACATTACAATTAGGAAGAACTGGTGAACTAAGTATTGCATATATATTAGCAATATTAATACTTATATTATTATTAATTCTTTTTATAGTTTTTATAGAAAAAGGACAAAGAAGACTACCTGTTCAATATCCAAAAAGACAAGTAGGAAATAAAATTTATGGAGGACAAAGCTCACACTTACCTTTAAAAATAAATACTGCTGGAGTTATTCCAGTAATTTTTGCATCATCAATTTTATTATTACCCAATACTATGTCTGGTTTTGGAGCTGGATCTTCTAGTGATATTTTTATTTTTATTTCTAGTTATTTAGGTAGGGGTCAGCCGCTTTACTTATTCATGTATGCATCGATGATTATATTTTTTGGATTTTTTTACACAGGAATTGTTTTTAATCCTGATGAACAAGCTGAAAATTTAAGAAAATATGGGGGATTTATTCCAGGTATAAGACCAGGTGAAAATACAGCAAACTATATTGAATTTGTTTTGACAAGATTGACTACTGTTGGAACTATATATCTTTCATTTGTTGCTCTATTACCTGAATTTTTACTTTCAAGAACCTCAATTCCTTTTTATCTAGGCGGTACTGCGTTATTAATTGTTGTAGTTGTAATGATAGATTTTATTACTCAAGTACAGTCTCATTTATTTCAACATCAATATGAAAATCTTTTGAGAAAGACAAAACTTAAAGGCAGAAGATAACTTGCTAAACATAATTTTTTTTGGCCCCCCAGGTGCGGGTAAAGGTACGCAAGCAAAACTACTTGGAGAAAAATTTCAAATACCTCATTTATCAACAGGTGATATACTTAGATTAAAAATTGAGTCACAAGATCAGACTTCAATAGAAATTAAAAAAATAATCGCTAGTGGTAAGTTAGTACCTGATACTATTTTAAATCAGATAGTCTCTGAAAGATTGATAGATAATAAATTAAAAGGATTTATATTAGATGGTTATCCAAGAACAATCGATCAATCAGATTTTCTTGATAATTTTTTAATAAAAAACAATTTGAAAATTGATTTTATATTTAGTATTGATGTAAATTTTGAGAAATTACAAAAAAGAATTGTTAATAGAGCAAAAGAAGAAAATAGAGAGGATGATAGTATTAATATTATTAAAGTAAGGTATAATGAATACTTAAAAACTACAAGACTAGTATCTAACAAGTACAAGGCAAATTTATCAAAAATATTCAATGAAATTGATGGCGATCAGGAAATTGATCAGATTCAATCTCAAATTACCAAAATATGTCAAAAATCATGATTTTCATTGAATTTTTTGCATATCTTGACTTGACTATATTATAAAAAATCATGTATTCACCCTCATTCATTTTTTAGGACATCATAATGGCAAGAATATCAGGAGTAAACATTCCTACAAATAAGAGAGTTCATATTGCTCTTACCTATATTTTTGGAATTGGAAATAAGATAGCTACAGATATATGTAACTCTGCCTCAATAGATACTTCTAAACGTGTTAGTGAATTAAATGATGATGAATTAAATAAAATTAGAGAACTTATTGACAATACATATACTGTTGAAGGAGATCTTAGAAGAAAAGTATCATTAGATATTAAAAGGTTAAATGATTTAGGTTGTTATAGAGGTTTAAGGCATAGAAAAAAATTACCAGTAAGAGGGCAAAGAACTCACACAAATGCAAGAACAAGAAAAGGCAAAGCTGTTGCAATTGCAGGAAAGAAAAAAGTTACTAAAGGTTAGATATGGTTGAAAAAAAGAAAAGCAAAATTAAGAAAAAAGTTACATCTGGCATAGCTCATATAGTTTCTTCTTTTAATAATACCATTATTACAATTTCAGATGAAAAAGGTAATGCATTAGCTTGGTCTTCAGCTGGTCATAAAGGTTTTAAGGGATCAAGAAAATCTACACCATATGCAGCTCAAATTGCTGCCGAAGATGTAGGAAATAAAGCAAAAGAGTTTGGATTAAAAAATCTTAAAGTTGAAGTTTCAGGACCTGGATCAGGACGAGAGTCTGCTTTAAGATCACTACAATCTATAGGGTATATAATTACATCTATAAAAGATGTTACGCCAATTCCTCATAATGGTTGTAGGCCAAGAAAAAGAAGAAGAGTTTAATTAAAGGAGAATTAAGTGTTACAAAAAAATTGGACTGAGCTAATTAAACCTAGCAAAATGGAAGTTAATGTCACTGAAAGTGACGGTAAAAAAGGTACTTTAATAGCAGAACCTTTAGAAAGAGGTTTTGGATTAACTTTAGGCAATGCAATAAGAAGAGTACTTTTATCTTCTCTTCAAGGAGCTGCAATTACATCTGTAAAATTAAAAGGTGTTGTTCACGAATTTTCTACAATTCCAGGAGTTAAGGAAGATTTAACAGATATTCTTTTAAATTTAAAAACTATTGCAGTTAAAGTACATTCACCCGGTTTGAAAAAAATGTACCTAAAATCAAATGGATCTGGTGAGCTTAGAGCAGGTAATTTTGAAACAGACTCGGAAACTGAAATCATGAATCCTGATCAACTTATTATGACATTAGATTCTAATGCAGATATTGAAATTGAAGCTAATGTTGAGACAGGAAAGGGTTATGTTTCTGCTGAAGTTGCTGAAGATGAAAATAAAATAATTGGTGAAATTAAACTAGATGCGATGTTCAGCCCTGTAATTAAGGCAACATACAAAATTGAAAATAGTAGAGTTGGTCAAGTTACTGATTACGATAAATTAATTTTTGATGTTGAAACAAATGGAGTAATTTCTCCAGATGATGCTATTGCTCTTGCTTCAAGAATTTTACAAGATCAACTTCAACCTTTCATTAACTTTGATGAACCGGAAGTTGTGGCAGATCAATCACAGGTTGAGAAATTATCTTTTAATTCTAATTTATTAAAAAAAGTTGAAGAACTTGAGCTATCTGTAAGATCAGCAAACTGTCTAAAAAATGATAATATTATTTACATTGGTGATTTAGTTCAAAAATCTGAGTCTGAAATGTTAAGAACGCCAAATTTTGGTAGAAAATCTTTGAATGAGATTAAAGAAGTGCTTACACAAATGGAGTTAAATTTAGGAATGTCGGTTCCTGACTGGCCTCCTGAAAATATTGATGATTTAGCAAAAAAATATGAGGATCCATTTAATAAATAAAAATGAAACATAATATTAAAAATAGAAAACTAAACCGAACTTCTTCACATAGAAAAGCTATGTTTATGAATTTATCTAATTCTTTGATTAAGCATGAACAGATTACTACTACTTTAATAAAGGCAAAAGAATTGAGACCTTTTATTGAAAAAATTATAACTTTAGGAAAAAAAGGTGATTTAATGGCAAGAAGAAAGACTGTTTCTATTTTACAAGATCAAAAAATGACTAAAAAAATTTTTGATGTTATTGCCAAAAGATATTCTGAAAGAAATGGTGGATATACTCGAATTATTAAATTGGGCAATAGGTTTGGTGATAATTCGCCTATGGCGGTTATAGAATTAGTTGACAGAGATGAAGAAGCAAAAGGTAAAGATAGTGGTCCTGTTATTGAGAAAAAGACTAATGACGACTTGGAAGATCAACAACCACAAGTTTAATCTAGATTGTTTAATTTAATCTTACTGGCTTCTGGAGGAGCTATTGGGGCCTCATCTCGGTATTTAATTTCTAACATTATTAAACATTATACTAATTTTGGTTTTTTAAGTACTCTCTGTGTAAATATCATTGGTTCATTTTTAATTGGATATCTTATTTCCATTGGTGTTAATAAAAATTTATCAAATGAATTTATAAAGTATTTTTTAATAATTGGTTTACTTGGCTCTTTTACTACTTTTTCTACTTTCTCATACGAAGTTGTAGAATTACTTTTGTCAAAAAAAATATTTCTCTCAATAATATATATATTTCTTTCAGTCGTAATTTGTATATTATCAACTTACTTAGGAATGCAAATAAATAAAATATAATTTGATTAAAATTTTAGACATTAAAAAAGATCTACAAATAAGATTAGATAAATATTTAAAAGATGTTTACACTTCATTAAATCAAAGTTTTATTGAAAAAAATATTAGAAAAAAAAATATTCTTGTAAATAATTTTAAAACCCAGGCAAAATATATTTTAAAAAAAAATGATTATATAAAAATACTTAATTATCATCCAGAAAAATACAAAAACAAGATAGTTTATAGAAAAAAAGAAAAAACTATTCCAAATAAATTATTAAATAATTTTTTAGAATCTATTGTTTATAAAAATAATAATTTTATTATTTTAAATAAATGGTCAGGAATAACTACTCAAGGTGGTAGTAATATAAATCTCTCAATAGATGATATAATAAAGAGTATTTCAAGTGAATATAAATTAGTTCATAGACTAGATAAGGAAACTTCAGGATTATTAATTATTTCTAAAAACTTAGAATATGCAAAAATTTTTGGAAATTTATTTAAGTCTAAATCAATTGAAAAAATTTATATAGCAATTTGCGAAGGTAAACCAAAAAATAATGAGTCATATATTGATCTTAATATAAAAGATAATAAATCAAATAAGATTCTAAAAACCCAGACTTATTTTAAGCTTTTAAATTATAAAAATGGTTTATCACAAATAATGTTTAAACCAGAGACAGGCAAAAAACATCAAATTAGAATTGTAAGTAAAAATCTTGGATGCCCAATTATAGGAGATAATAAATATAATTTTCAATCAAAATATAAGAATAATATTTTAAAACTTAATGCTTATGGATTAAAATTTGAATATAAAGAAACAAATTATGTCTTTTACGCAGATATACCAAAAGATTTTAATGAATTTTCAAATAAGTTAAAATTAAAAAATTTTATAAGTTTTAAAAAAAATTTACAATTTACTTAAATTATCAATAAAAATTTTTGTAAAGTTTTCATCAAATTCTCTCTCATGAATTTCTAAACCAATTTCATTCAATGATGTATTTTCATAATTCTCAAGTCCGCAGGAGTTTATAAAATTGTAATAATCTAATTCTGGATTAATATTAAAGCTTAAACCATGATAAGTGACCCACTTTTTAACTCGTAAACCTATAGCACCAATTTTTTTTTCTTTATTAAATTTCTTATTATTTGATTTTGTCACCCATATACCAACTCTATTTTTATATGAAGTTGCTTCAATATTATAAATTTTTAAAAAATCTATTAAAGAATTTTCAATAGTGCTAATAAACTTACGTATATCCTTTTTTCTTTTATTTAAATTAATCATAAAATAAATAATTCTTTGTCCAGGTCCATGATATGTGATTTTACCACCTCTATTTGTTTTAATTATTTGTAAATTATTTTTTTTTATTATTTCATTATTATTAGAACTAGTTCCTTGTGTATAAATGTGATCATGCTTTAAAAACCAAATTAATTCGTTTGATTTATTATTAATTATTTCAATTACTCTATTTTCCATGAACTTTATTGCTGATTTATAATCAATAAGTTCGCTGTTATTTTTTATTTCAATTTCACTCATTTTTCTCAAATGTTATCATTGTTGATACTTATTATCCTATCTGATATTTAATTCTAGTATATAAGCGGCTGTGGCGGAATTGGTATACGCGCAGCGTTGAGGTCGCTGTGGGATTTATCCTGTGGAAGTTCAAGTCTTCTCAGCCGCACCAACAATAAATATGGAAAAAGATAATAATTATAATAAAGAAAATTTTTCACCTGAGCAGTCAGTTGAATTAATCAGTACTTATTTAGAGAATTATCAAAATAGTAAAATTTTTGCTTATCTTAAAGAAATGCACAATGCTGATATTGCTGAATTAATTCAAAATTTAGACCCAGTTTTAAGACTGAGTTTAATAAATATTATTAGTAATAAATTTGATCCAGAAATATTAACATATTTAAATGATAGTTTAAGAGATGAAATAGTAGAAACTCTTGATATCAAACAATTAGCTAATAATGCAAAAAAATTAGATATTGATGACGCTGTTGACCTTGTTGAAGATTTAGAAAAAGAAGACCAAAATACATTTCTAGAAAATTTAGAAAAAGAAGAAAGAACTTTAATTGAGGAGGGTTTAAATTACCCAGAAGACTCAGCTGGTCGACTAATGCAAAGGCAATTTGTTGCTTTAGATCTTCATTGGAATGTTGGTCAAGCTATCGATTATTTAAGAAGTAATAAAAAAGAACTTCCAGATGATTTTTATGATATATTTTTAATTAACAGTAATAAAAAAGTAATAGGAGTTGTTCCGCTTGGTAGATTAATGGGATCAAAAAGAGATATAGACTTACAAAAAATAAAAAATAAGGAAACTAGATTAATAGATGTAAATACAGATCAAGAAGAAGTAGCGTATCTATTTAGTAAATATGGATTAGTTAGCGCAGCTGTAATTGATGAAAATGAAAAAATAATTGGCTCTATTACAGTTGATGATGTTGTTGAAGTAATAGAGGAAGAAAGGGAAGAGGATATATTAAAATTAGGAGGAGTAGGTCATACTGATATTTATAATGCAGTTATTGATACAACTAAATCTCGATTTTCATGGTTACTTGTAAATTTATTGACAGCTGTGGTTGCTTCAATAGTTATTGGATTTTTTGAAGCATCAATTGAAAAAGTTGTAGCTCTTGCAATATTAATGCCCATTGTAGCATCAATGGGTGGTAATGCAGGAACTCAAACATTAACAGTAGCTGTTAGAGCGCTTGCAGTGAAAGAACTAACTACTTCTAACGCTTTAAAAATAATTATAAAGGAAACTTTTATCGGAGGAATAAATGGTATTATATTTGCAATAATAATTTCTTTGGTTTCAATGTATTGGTTTCAAGATTTGATGTTAGGAGTTATTATTGGTTTAGCTATGGTTTTAAATTTAATTGTAGCTGGTTTTGCAGGTACTATTATACCATTAACTTTGGATAGATTAAAAATTGATCCAGCTCTTGCCTCTGGTGTGATTTTAACAACAATCACAGATGTATTTGGTTTTTTATCTTTCTTAGGATTGGCAACCTTATTTTTAATTTAATTCGAACTATATAAAATTATTAAATGTTAAAAAAGAATGATTTAATAGAATACTTTTATAAAGGTATTAAAGATAAGAATAATTTAAAGATTGGCGTTGAACATGAAAAGTTTGTTCTTAACAAAAATGATTATCAGCAAGTTTCTTATGAAATGAAAAATGGCATTAAAGACATTTTACTTAGATTTTTAAATAATGGATGGAAACCAAAATATGATGATGAAGGGGTAACAATAATCGCTTTAGAAAGATTTGGAGAAAATATAACCTTAGAGCCTGGTGGTCAGATAGAGTTATCAGGAGCACAATTAAATAATATTCATCAAACATGCACTGAAACAACAAGACACCTAAAAGAATTAAAAGAAATAGGTGAAGAATTTGATTTTATTTTACTTGGATTAGGTGTTGAACCAAGTCTAAAACTTGAAGAGCTTCCTTGGATGCCTAAACAGAGATATAGTATAATGAAAAATTACATGCCAACTGTTGGAACTTTAGGACATCATATGATGAAGAGAACATGTACTAATCAAGTTAATTTAGATTTTTTTTCTGAAGATGATATGAAAAATAAATTTCGTTTAATGTTAAATCTTGAGGGAATAGTAACGGCGATTTTTGCTAATTCACCATTTGATAATAAAAAAATATCAGAATATAAAAGTTTAAGAGCTCATTTTTGGCATCATACTGACAATAATAGGACAGGTTTATTACCATTTGTGTATGATAAAAGTTTCAATTTTGAAATGTATGTTGAATATGCACTAAATATTCCAATGTATTTCATTATCAGAGATCATAAATACATAGATATGACAAAGTATACTTTTAAAGAATTTTATGAAGAAAAACCGTTAAGTAAAAACAATATTCAGCCAAATATTGAAGACTGGATCAATCATTTGTCAACATTATTTCCACAAGTTCGATTAAAACAATTTTTAGAAATTAGATCAATGGATGCTTGTTCTTGGGATTTGATTTGCTCTCAACCTGCGTTTTGGATAGGATTACTTTATAGCGAAAATTCTTTTAATAAGGCTCAAGAAATTGTTGAGAGTTGGACACAGGATGACAGAGATTATATTAACAAAATTGTTCCAAAAGAAGGCCTGCAAGCAAAATTTAAAGATGGAACTATTCTTGATATAGCTCAAAATCTCTTTGAAATATCTAAACAAGGTTTAGATGAACGTAATATTTTAGCTAAAAATAAACTTTATAATGAAACATACTATTTAAATGATCTTGAAAAAAATTTAGAAAGAGGACAATCACCTGCTGATGTATTAATTGATAAATTTAATAAACAATGGAATCAAAATATATATAATATTTATTCTGAAAATATATTTTAATGAAAAAAAAAATTGCAATTCAAATGGACAAAATTGAGAGTATTGATTACAAATTTGATACTTCTTTTTTAATAGGATACGAGGCACAGCAAAGAAACTACGATATATTTTATTATAACCCTAATGACTTAATTATTAAAAATAACAACGTACAAGCAACAGGCTTTTATGTGAAATTGAATCTAGATGAAAATGATTATTTCAAGTATGATTCGGAAAAAATTAAAGTAGATTTAAAAAATTATAATTTTATTTTTTTACGTCAAGACCCACCTTTTGATATGAATTATATTACTTCTACGTATATTTTAGATCTCTTACCAAAGACAACTAAAGTAATTAATAATCCAACAGCAGTAAGAAATGCCACTGAAAAATTATTTACATTTAACTTTAAAGAATTTATGCCACCTACAATTGTAACAAGAAATATTAATGATATTAGTAAATTTTTAAATAATGTTGAAGAAATTATAACTAAACCACTTTATGGAAATGGTGGCGTAGGTATTCATCGATTTAATAAACGAAATTTCAATCCAGATATTTTAAAAAAATATCTAGATTTGCCTATAATGATACAAAAATACATTAAAGAAATTGATCAAGGTGATAGAAGAATAATTCTTATTGATGGAGAATATTGTGGATCAGTTTCTCGGATTCCAAAAGATGGGGATATAAAGGCTAATTTTCATGCTGGAGGCATACCCTATAAGACAGATTTAGTTTTTCGAGATAAGGAAATTATTGATATACTTGGACCAAAATTAAGAAAATTTGATCTATTTTTTGTAGGAATTGATGTTATTGGCAACTACTTGACAGAAATTAATGTTACTTCTCCCACAGGAATTAAGCAAATCAACACATTAAATAATGTAAGTCTAGAGAAAGTTTTTTGGGATAAGCTTGAAGCCAAATATAAATTAGTTTAATTACAAAATATCAAAGGACACAGTTATGAATAATGAAAGAATTTTAATAAATAAGTTGAAAAGTTTTGAAAATATAAATTCAAATCTTCTAAATATTGTATTAGCTCTTTTTGGCACCCTATTATTAGCTATATCCTCTAAAATTCAAGTTCCTTTTTGGCCTGTTCCTATGACAATGCAAACTTTTGTGATTTTTTTAATAGGAATGACATATGGTATTCGTTTGTCCTTTGCTACAGTTGCATTGTATCTTTTTGAAGGTGCAGCAGGTTTACCAGTCTTTGCATCTGGTGGAGGGATTGCTTATTTAACTGGTCCTACAGCAGGATACCTTTACGGCATGTTATTTGCTTCAATAGTAATTAGTTACTTCGCAAATTTAGGATTCAGTAAAACCTATTTCAAGGCAACTATTTCACTGCTTATTGGATCTATAATAATTTTTTCAATTGGAATAATTTATCTAGGCTCAATTATTGGTTATCAAAAAGCAATAGCAGTTGGGTTACTCCCATTTATTCCTAGTGAATTATTTAAAATTGCACTAGCAGTTAGCTTAATCCCAACAATTCAAAAAATTATTAAAAAATAATTTTAATGAAAATTGGTATTGATTTGGGTGGCACCAAAACTGAAGGGATTCTTATTGACTCCAATGGTAAAGAATTAAAGCGTGAAAGAATTAAAACTGAAAAAAACTATGATGGCACTATTAATGGAATATTATCAATAGTAAAAAATTTTGAAAGTTCTTTTGGTAATGTTAATTCTATTGGCATAGGTATGCCTGGGGCAATTTCTGCTGACTCCGCATTAATAAAAAATGCAAACTCGATATGGCTAAATGGTAAACCACTTAAAAAAGATTTAGAAAAAATTTTAAATAGAAAAATCAATTTAGAAAATGATGCAAATTGTTTTGCATTGTCTGAAGCTGTAGATGGTGGCGGTAAAGGTTATAAAGTTGTTTTTGGTGTAATTATTGGAACAGGTGTAGGAGGCGGTATTGTGATAGATCACAAAGTTCTCCAAGGTAGAAATAACATAGCCGGTGAGTGGGGACATGTTACTCTTCCAAATAGGTCTGACGATGAAAAGAAATTTGTTAAAGATTGTTACTGTGGAAAAAATGGTTGTATGGAGACATATATTTCAGGACCTGGTTTTGCTTCAACCTTTAATTTACGTTTTAATAAAAATTATGATTCCCATCAAATACTAGAAGGTTTTAAAAATGAAAATTCAGACTGTAATTTTGCCCTTAAACAATACACAGATCATTTAGCAAGAGGCTTATCTTTAGTATGCAATATTCTTGATCCAGATGTTATCGTGCTAGGAGGAGGAATGTCAAATATTGATTTTATTTATGAAAATATTGATGTAGCCTTAAAAAAATATGTTTTTACAGATACACTTCACACAAAAGTTGTAAAAAATATTCATGGTGATTCTAGTGGAGTTAGAGGAGCAGCTTGGCTTTCCTAAATTCCACCCATTGATATATATTTTATAATTAAATAATCATCTAAGCCATATCTTGATCCTTCTCTACCCATTCCTGACTCTTTTACTCCACCAAAAGGAACTTCAGGAATAGTTGGTAAACCATTGTTGATAGATACGATACCGTATTCCAAAGCTTCTGCTACCCTCCAAACTCGACCAATGTCACGTGAATAGAAATAAGAGGCAAGTCCATACGGGGTGTTATTAGCCATTTTAATTACTTCATCATCATTGGAAAATTTATAAACTGGTGCAACGGGACCAAACGTTTCTTCAAATGTTATTTTTGCTTTAGTTGATACATTAGAAAGAACTGTTGGTTGATAAAAATTTCCTCCAAGAGAATGAACAGCACCTCCGACTGCAATTTTAGCACCTATATTTACAGCATCTTGAACATGATCAATAACCTTTTCTAAAGATGATTTATCAATAAGTGGACCAGAAACTATACCTTTATCCAAACCATTTCCAACCTTAATATTTTTTACATCATTTGTAAATTTTTCTAAAAAGATATCATATACACTTTCATGAACAAAAAGTCTGTTTGTGCAAATACATGTTTGACCACTATTCCTAAATTTACTTTGTAATGCACCAGAAACTGCTTCATCAATATCTGCATCTTCAAAAACAATAAATGGAGCATGCCCTCCTAATTCCATTGAAATTTTTTTAACTGTTGAAGCACTTTGTTCCATTAATATCTTTCCTACTTCTGTTGATCCGGTAAAGGAAATTTTTTTAACATTTGGATTTTTTGTTAATTCCATTCCTATTTCTTTTGCTGAACCAGTAATGATATTAAATACTCCTTTTGGAAACCCAGCTTTTTTTGCAAGTTCAGCTACTGCTAAAGCTGAGAAAGGTGTTTGACTTGCAGGTTTAACTACAGTTGTACAGCCAACAGCTAGAGCAGCAGCACATTTTCGAGTTATCATTGAATTTGGAAAATTCCATGGTGTTATAGCTCCAACTACTCCTATCGGTTGCTTAATTATCACAATTCTTTTACCTGGCCTAGGATCTGGAATAATATCGCCATAAACTCTTTTGGCCTCTTCGGCATAAAATTCAATATAAGAGGCACCCATTAATATTTCGCCTTTTGCTTCGGCAAGAGGTTTACCTTGTTCAATCGTCATTATTTTTGCAAGGTCATCAACATTTTCAATAATAAGATCACTCCATTTTTTTAAAATAATCGATCTTTCTTTTGCAGTTGTATTTTTCCAACTTTGGAAAGCATTATTAGCATGATCTATTACAGATTTTGTTTCCTCAGCTGAAAAGTTTGGAACTTTTCCTATAATTTCCAAAGTTGCGGGATTATTAACTTCAATGGTTTTACCATTTTGACTATCTGACCATTGGCCATTTACAAAACATTTTTCATTAAAAAGCGATTTATTGTTTAATTCCATAAGCGTTAATTATAAGAGGTAATCTAAATTAAGGAAATTGTAATGACAATAGTAAATTCTTGGAATGAATGGGACCCACTTAAACATGTTATTGTGGGCACAGTAGAAAATTCAAATGTGCCACCAATGGAACCTGCTTTAGAACCTAAAATAAGTAAAGATAGTGGAATGGTAGGATCTCATGGACCTAGAAGTAAAGAGTCTATAGATAAAGCAAATATTCAGTTAAATAATTTTATTAAAATTCTTGAGTCGTATAACATAAAAGTTGATCGACCAACTCCCATTGATTTTACGAAAGTGATTGAAACTCCAGATTGGCAAAATGAAGGTCAATTTGGATGTATGCCTCCAAGGGATGTAATTTTAACAGTTGGAAATGAAATGTTAGAAGCACCAATGTCATATCGTTGTCGTTGGTTTGAGTACCTTGCTTACAGGCCTCTACTTGAAAAATATTATGATGAAGATCCTAATATGCGTTGGGAAGCTGCTCCTAAACCTCGCTTAACAAAAGCAACTTATAAATCAAATTATTTACCAGAAGGTATTACAAAAGAACAAAGGTATAAAAAAATTGAAGAAAGGGATATGATTCTTACAGAACGGGAACCACTATTTGATGCTGCAGAAGTTTTGCGTTTTGGTAAAGATTTATTTTATCATAATAATTTTACCTCAAACTTAAAAGGTTTGAATTGGTTGCAAAGACATTTTCCAAACCATCGTGTTCATCAAATAAATTTACCTGGAGAACTAATTCCAACACATATTGATGCATGCTTTACTCCAGTTAAGCCAGGGATAATAATTATTAACCCAAACAGAAAAATTTCAAATGATCAACGAAAAATTTTTGATGATAATAAATGGGAAATACATGAAGCTGCACCTTCTATTCATAATACTCCACCTCCTATGTGTTATTCATCTATATGGTTATCAATGAATGTTTTGATTATAAATCCTAAAACTATATGTGTTGAAGCATCAGAGGAAAAAATGATTAAACAAATGGAGGCTTTTGGTATGGATGTAATTCCTGTCCCCTTTAGAGATGCTTATGCCTTTGGTGGAAGTCTTCATTGTGCAACTACAGATGTTTATAGAGAAGGAGAATGTGAAGATTACTTTCCTAATCAACTATGAAAAATTTTAATCAAAATAATTTTAAAGCAGATTTAAAAGATACTAACTACAATAAAGTAGGCGTTATAACTTTATCAACTGATTTCACAATTGAACAAGATTTCAGAAAAATATGTTATAATCTACCTGTAGATATTTTTTTTAATAGAATTCCATTTTTGAATCCTCTGACTCATGAAAATTATATCAAGATGGCAGATCATATTACTGAAACAACACATCAGATATTACCTAATGAGAAAGTTGATGTAGTAGCATATGGATGCACTTCTGGCACAATTGAAATAGGAGAAGAAAGAATAAAATCTGAAATACATAAATCTAAAGCAGACGCCTTAATAACTACTCCAATTACTGCTGCAATTAAGGCTTTCAAATTATCGAGTTTCAAAAAAATTGCAGTTCTCACTCCTTACCCCAAAAATGTAAATATCAAAGTATATGACTATTTAATTAAACAAGGGTTTGATATTAAATCTTTTAGTTCATTTAATTTGAATTATGATTCTGAAATTGCAAAGGTTACACAAGATAGTTTAATAAAATCAATTTCATCTATAGATTTAACAGAAGTTGATTGTCTATTTGTTTCTTGCACAGCTTTAAAAATTTTAGATTTAATTCAAGATTTGGAAGAAAGTTTAAAAACAAATATTATCTCAAGTAATCAAGCTATAATATGGGATTCTTTACGTTTATCAAAAACTAACAACAAAATTGATGGTTTTGGCAAACTTTTTAAATTACATTGATGTAGGTTTAAATTGATTACACTTAAACAAATACAACATGCACATAAGAAAATTTTACCTTATGTTAACTATACTCCGCTAGTCCATTCTGAATATTTATCAAAAAGTTCTAAAGTAAAACTCAAATTAGAAAATTTTCAAATTACCGGATCATTCAAGTTAAGAGGTGCAGTTAATAAGTTGCTTTCTTTAAGTGAACAAGAAAAGCAAAAAGGTGTAATTGCAGTTTCTACTGGAAATCATGGAAAAGGAGTAGCTTATGCTTCAAAAGTATTAGGCATTCAATCAACAATATATATGTCATCAATGGTTCCCAATTATAGAAAAGAAGCTATTGAAAAATTAGGTGCAAAAGTAGAGATAGTTGGAAAAAATAGTGATGAAGCAGATCTGTTTGCTAAAGAATTTTCAAAAGAAAAAAATATTACGTTAATTCATCCCTTTGATGATGAAGATATAATTATTGGGCAAGGAACCGTAGGTCTTGAAATGTTAAACGAGTTTCCTGAAGTTGATACTGTTATTATACCTACTTCGGGTGGAGGACTTATTTCTGGAATAGCACAAGCAATTAAACTTCAAAAACCAGATACAAAGGTCATTGCTGTATCTATGGAAAGAGGTCCATCTATGTATGAAAGCTTAAAAAGGGGAGAGCCAGTAGATGTTGATGAAGTAGAAACTTTAGCAGACTGCTTAGGAGGAAGTATTGGCTTGGATAACAAATTTACATTTAACATCGTAAAAGAATATGTAGATGATTTCGTTTTAATAAGTGAAGAAAAAATTGCAGAGGGTATTAGAATGAATTTCATGGAACATAAAATTGTATCTGAAGGAGCAGCCGCAACAAGTGTTATGGTTGTTAAAGATAAATTAACACCACATCTTGGAAAAAATATAATTTGTTTAATTTGTGGGGGAAATATTGATTCTGAATTATTTAACAAAGTTTTAAGCCATGCTCATACTTAAAAAAAAAGATATTATTCAATATGTGACTCTTAATGAAGTCCTAATACCAATAATAGAAGAAGCTTTTATCAGTTTATCAAAAGGAAAAACTGTCATGCCCCCTATTATGAGAATTGATATTGAAAAATATCATGGTGAATCAGATGTTAAGGCTGCTTATGTTGAAGGCTTGGATAGTTTTGCGATAAAAATAGCGTCTGGTTTTTTTGATAATCCTAAATTAGGCTTACCATCTAGTAATGGATTAATGGTTCTGCTAGACTCTGAGACTGGAGTTATAAAATCTGTCTTATTAGATGAGGGATATTTAACAGATACGAGAACTGCAATAGCAGGTGCAATAGCTTCAAAATACTTATCAAATCAAGACTCTAATACTGTTGGAATTATTGGAGCTGGAATTCAAGCAAGGTTACAATTGAAAGCAATCTTATTAGTAAGAAAAATTAACAAAATAAATATATGGGCACGAGACCAAGTTAAAGCTACTCAATTTGTAGATAGTCTAAAAGATTTAAAAATTGAAATAAACATATCTCAATCTTGTAAGGATTTAGCTAGTGTTTCAGATATCATTATTACAACAACTCCAAGTAAAAAACCTCTTTTAGAATTTGATTGGATTAAAAAGGGCACTCATATAACAGCTATGGGATCTGATGCTGAACAAAAAAATGAATTACATCCAAATATAATAAAACTATGTGATACGTATGTCCCAGATAGTCAACATCAAACAACTATCTTAGGAGAATTAAACCATGCCATTAAGGAAAATTTAATATCACCTAATGATAAATTCAATGATCTTGGAAGTATAATTATTGATCCAAGTTTGGGAAGAAAAAATAAAGAAGACATTACAATATGTGATTTGACAGGAACGGGTGTTCAAGATACTGCGATAGCAAGATATACATATAATATCTGTAAAAAAAATAATTTAGGCATTAAAATTTAATCTATGAGTCAAGCTGTAATTAACAAAACATCTGATTACTTTAAATCAAAAGGAGTTGTCCTACCAAGTATTAAGGAATTGCAAAATCCTAAAACTATTAATGAGGATATAAAAAATTCTCTTAAAAAAATTAATAATAATGAAGCTAATCCATTAAATTTATTTAGAGTTCATTGGTTTAACAAAAAAGATCAGTCAGGTTTTGCAGACGAACCTGAGCACATTGTACTCCCATCAGAATTTACAGGAGTAAAAGCAAAAATCATTGTAAACATGGGTAGATATTTCCCTTTAATAACAGCCCATAAGGTTTTAGCTGCATATGGTTGCCTACTTCCAAGAATATTAAATGGTACTTTTGATTATGAAAAACATAAAGCTGTTTGGCCATCTACAGGCAATTACTGTAGAGGTGGAGTTGCTATTTCACGTATTATGGGACTTAGTAGTATCGCTATACTTCCAGAGGGAATGAGTAATGAAAGATTTGAGTGGCTTAATAATTGGGTTGAAGATAAAAAAAATATCATAAAGACAAAAGGAACTGAAAGTAATGTTAAGGAAATTTACGATGCTTGTAATGAATTAAAAAAAGACAATAAGAATGATATAATTAATCAATTTGATGAATATTATAATTATGGAATTCATCGTTCAGTAACAGGCCCATCATTTGAAAAATCATTTTTAAAGGTTAAAGGTAATAGTAATTTAACACCAAGATTTTATGTCAGTGCATCAGGTTCGAGCGGCACCTTAGCTGCTGGTGATTATCTTAAAGACAAATATCAAACAAAAATTGCAGTTGTAGAAGCTCTAGAATGTCCAACTTTACTTCATGGTGGTTATGGTGAACATAATATTCAAGGTATAGGAGATAAACACGTCCCGCTAATTCATAATGTAATGAATACTGATTTTGTAGTTGATGTTTCTGATCAAGCCACAAACAATCTTAACATGATTTTTAATACTGTTATTGGAAGAAAATTTTTAATAGAGCGAAAAAATTTTGATCCTGTCTTTGTTTCTAGGCTGCCTGAATTTGGTTTTTCTGCAATAGCTAACATAATTGCTTCAATAAAACTTGCAAAATATATGGATTTAAATAGCAATGATGCAATTATAACGGTTGCTACAGATGGTGCTGATTTGTACATGTCAGAATTAAATAAAACAATAAACGAATTTAAAAATAATTATGATGAAATTTTATGTGCTGAATTATACGGAAAGCACTTATTAGGTTTATCTACAGATAACATGCTCGAGCTTTCTCAAATGGATAAAAAAAGAATCTTTAATTTGGGTTACTTTACTTGGGTTGAACAACAAGGTATCAGTCTAGAAGATTTTGAGAAAAGAAAAAATCAAGAATTTTGGAATTCTCACTACAATTATATGCTTTCTCTAGACAATCAGATTAAAGAATTTAATAATATATAAATTATGAGGACCCAAATTTTACATAATCAATTAGTAGAATGGCGTCATGATTTACACATGCATCCGCAAATTAGTTTTGAAGAAGAATATGCATCAAATAAAGTTACATCACTTCTTAAAGAATTTGGGATTGAAGTTCATGAAGGTATTGCAAAAACAGGAGTAGTTGGAGTTTTAAAAAAAGGAAATAGTACAAAATCAATAGGTATCAGAGCCGATATGGATGCTCTTCCAATACATGAAAAAAATAATTTTAATTATAAATCAAAGTTTGAAAATCGAATGCACGCTTGTGGACATGATGGTCATACAACAATGCTTCTTGGAGCAGCAAAATATTTAGCTGAAAAAGGAAATTTTAATGGAACTGTATATTTTATTTTTCAGCCTGACGAAGAAAATACATTTGGAGCTAGAACTATGATTGATGAGGGTCTGTTCACAAATTTTGATATTGACGAAGTATATGCGATGCATAATATTCCTAATATGGAAGTCGGAACATTTGGAACAAGAAAAGGAGCTATAACAGCAAGTGAAAATTTATTTGAAATCGAAATAAAAGCTAAAGGTGGACATGCAGCACTACCGCATATGGGTGTTGACGCAATTACTGTGGGCTCTCAGGTAGCTGTTGCCTTACAATCAATTGTTTCTAGAAAACTAAATCCTGCTGATAATGGAATAGTTTCTATTACTGAATTTATAACAGATGGAAAAAAAAATGTTTTACCAGGAAATGTTAAATTGACAGGTGATGCAAGAGCTTTATCAAAAGAAACAAACGAAAAAATTGAATCAAAAATGTTACAAATTGTTGAAGGTATTTGTAACGCACATGGTGTTAATGGAAGTGTTAAATACAAAACAACTTGTCCTGTTACTTTCAACTCAAAAAATCAAGCTGAGTCTGCAACAAAAGCAGCAATTTCATTACTTGGGAATGAAAAATGTAATGGAGATATAGAGCCTCGTTTGTTTTCAGAAGATTTTTCCGTTATGGCAAGTGAAAAACCTGGTTGTTTTGTCTTAATGGGAAATGGTATATCAGAGCAATACTCTAGACCTTTACATGCAGATAATTATGACTTTAATGATGAACTGTTAGTAATAGGTTCATCTTATTGGACTGAATTAGTAGAACAACAATTAAAATAATGTTTGCAGAAAATTTACAAAAACTAAAGAAAAAGATGTCTGACAATAATATTGATCTTTCAATAATTACAGATGATGACTCAATATATTATTTCACAGGCTATCATGATTTTCTTCACATGGATTTTTATCGGCCAACATTATTAATTGTATCAAATGATCATCAAACATATTTAATCACACCTCTTTTAGATGTTTTATTAGTTCCAGAAAATTGCCCTGTAGATAAAGTTGAAACATGGAATGATGGAATTGGTAGTGAGTGGAGAGAGCTTTTACCCAAAATTATTAATCAGCATAAAAATATTTTTATTGAAAAATTTAAAATTAATCAAATGGTTAAAACGTATTTAGATGAATTATTTAATCAACTACCCGGTGATTTAACAAAAATAATTGATAGTATAAGAATGATTAAATCAGATTATGAACTGAATATCGCAAGGCATGCAGGACAAGTTGGGATGGCAATGATGGAAGCTGCAAAA
>CACDMT010000004.1 GCA_902553945.1 uncultured Alphaproteobacteria bacterium
GACATTATAGACATAGGCCATTTATATTTTAAGTGACTTTCTAAAAGTGATTTTGTTATTTCTCTATCACGAGGATACATTCCAAAATTTGTATCAGCTAAATGCAAATTTGTAATTTTGAGCTTTTCAGCTCTTTTTGCTATGTATTGAATCTCTTCATTAACTCTATCTGTTGAAAACATATGAATTTTTTGAAAATAATCATTTCCTGTATGACAAAATGAGCATTTAAATGGACACCCTCTATTGGTTTCCAAAAAAGGTGTTAGTTTACCATCAAAAAAATGATCCATTAATCCATTTAAATAAGGTGAGGGAATATCATCTAATATTTTAATTCTTTCAGATGGATTACCTTTAAACAAATTATCTTTATTATTTTTATCTAAAAAAACAGCACCATTAATAGGTGTTTCAAATATTTTATCTTTATTTAAGTTAGATTCCATTATTCTATTTATTATATTAGTTGTTGTTATTTCACCTTCCATAATCATAAAGATATCAGTAGAAGGTCTTAATTTCATAAATTCAATTTGTTGAGCGTCATCATGAGGAAAATTAGGGCCGCCTTGGGCAACTATTATGTTCGGATTTATTCTTTTAGCAATTGATGAAATATGCTCAGAAAGATTACTATTCCAAGAATAATTACTTAAACATATTAAATCCGGACTTTCATTTTTTAATGCTTCAATGACAGTATTGGGATATTTAAACAATTGAACACTTATTTCATTTTCAAATTTTTTTTTAGCGTATGATGCTATAAAACCAATGTTTATTGGTATTGTATCAGAAACAAGAATAATAGTGTCATATGTTAAATCACAAAAAAATATTTTTAAAGGTCTTCTTTTTTTAAAATTTTTATTCATTTATATTTTTGATTTAATCAACCTTAAGCCTTAGTAAGATAATTTATCTAATATTATAATGTAATTAATTAATTTCTAAAATTGTTTTTTGAATAAAATTATGTAAAAAATAGAATATATAGATTTAAATTAAAATAATTTTCCAACTATAAATAATCCAAAAGACACAGAAAAACCTATAGTAAATGCAGATACTATTGTACCTAAACCGACAATACCACCCAAATAATAACCTAAAAGTACAGCTGTTAATTCCAAAAATGTTCTAATATACGATAAGGGTAATTTTGTTTGTTTATTAATACCAGTCATTAACCCATCTCTTGGTCCTGGTCCTAAATTAGCAATTAAATAAAATCCACTACCTATACCTATAATTAAAATTCCTATTATCATTTGAATAAATTGTAATAAGAAAACTTGAGGTTTTGGTAAAAATGGCAAAGTAATATCTAAAACAATCGAAATAAGTATAGCATTTAAAATAGTGCCTATTCCAGGTTTTTGTTTTAATGGAAACCAAAATAAAAGAACTAAAACACTTATAATAAATGTAGTAACACCAATTGTAAAACCAGTTTTAAATGATAATCCTTGATGAAGAACAAACCATGGGCTTACCCCAATATTAGCATTTAACAATAGAGCCTCACCAATAGCAAATAAAATTAATCCAAAAATTAAATATATAATAGTTAATTTATTTGGTTTTAAATTATATTCATAAGATGAGCTCCATGTAAGATTAGGGATTTTTTTTAAAGTAAGCACATAAATTATATTTTTCATCATAAATTTTATTTTGTTTATTACATATTAATGTTTAAACTTATATTTAATTATGAATGAAATTTATGAATATATTAATAAAGAAAAATTATCTTCTGTCTTAAAAAGTATAGAAAAAGCTAATGGGCTTCCAAACGAATGTTATTTAGAAGGTGAATATAATAAAATTGAAAGAAAAAAAATATTTGAAGATAATTGGGTTGTAATAGGAACAGCAAGCTCTATTCCAGAAATTGGTGATGTTAAAAGTTTTAATCTCTTAGGTATACCGCTTATTATACTACGAGATAAAAAAAAAGATATTAAAGTATTTCATAATGTATGCAGTCATAGAGGGTACAAATTAATTAATAAAGATTGTAAAATTAATAATGTTATAAGATGTCCTTATCATTCATGGTCATATAATCTCTCAGGTGAGTTAGTAGCTACACCACATATAGGTGGAGTTAATATTCATAATCATATTAATTTTAATAAAAATGAAAATAATTTAAAAGAAGTGAAAAGCTTTATTTGGTTAGATTTAATACTCATAAATATCTCTGAAAATGCAATTCCATTCAATGATTATATAAAACCTCTAGAAAAAAGATGGTCTGAATTTATTTCTAAAGAAGATTATGAATTAATTGTTCATCCAAAAGATTATGGTAATTTTAGTTTTGAAGCAAAATGTAATTGGAAATTTGCTATTGAGAATTTTTGTGAAAGTTATCACTTACCCTTTGTTCACCCAGGATTAAACGAATATTCTAAAATTGATGATCATTATCATATAGAAGGATTACCAAACCGTTTTGCTGGACAAGGATCATATGTTTATAATCCAAATTTTAAAAACAAAGAACAATTTCCCACTTTTCCAAGTTGGCCTAAATATAAATATAAACACGCTGAATATGTTGCCCTATTTCCTAATGTTATGTTGGGTATTCATAAAGATCATTATTATGCATTTTGGTTAGAGCCTATCAATCATAATAAAACACTTGAACATATGGAAATATATTATGTCGGAGAAGAAGCTGCTTTATCAAAAAAATATAAAAAAATACGTAAAGAAAATTATATTCAATGGAAAAAAATTATGACTGAAGATTTAGACATAATTCAAGGAATGCAAGAAGGAAGAAACTCCCCAATTTACAATGGTGGTAATTTTTCACCAGTGCTTGATAATCCTACTCATCACTTTGCAAAATGGGTAGTTAATGAAATAATTAAATAAATATATACGCCATTATTGATGGTTTAAAAATTTATTGAAAATAACTTCTTATTTTTTTTCTTGATGCAAAGTGAACTATTATAGATACTACAAAAAAGAATAATACAAATAAATACTCCCTGATTGGCACTTCTAAAGAATAAAAAACAAATAATGCACAAATTGTAAGTGATTTTAAATAAATGTCTAAAAATTGTAAGGGAAATAATTTTTCTGTCTGATAAAATAAATACCTCATACCAAAATAAATAAAAGTTAAAAAAACAGATAATCTTACTGAATTAGTTCTATGATAAGGAACTTCTTGTCTTTCGCTAAAATTAAATGGAAAATATACAGTGACTCCAAGTAGTTCCGAAATAACTATAAAAGCTGCCCATAATGATAAAATCGCAATAATAAATTTAGATAATAATCTTGTCACTTCTCTAGTCACTTCATTATACTTTCATACGATCTTTTGCTACTAAACATAAATATTTTAAAGTTGTGACATGTTTAATTATTATCTTTTACAATAAATTTGAAAAAATAGTATTAATTTCAAACATTATTTAAAAAATGGCTAATTATATAGATTTAATTAAAGTTATTTTTAATAGGTGAAAAAAATAAGAGAATTAAAATTGCCCCACTTAACATTCCTCCTATTTGATCTAAAATTCCACTATATGAAGTAAAAATTACTGACCCATTAAAAAAATTAAACAGAAGACCTAAAATAATTAAAATTAAATAAAGATTTTTAGCGTATGTGATAAAACGATAAAGTAAGTTTAGTGTAAGAAGATATAAAAGAAACAAAGATAGCGATAATATTTTATTAAAGTATTCAAAATTAGATAATATACCTCTGTCTAAAAAATTATAAATATCTACAAATTCTTTTGGTTGATAAATAGAAGAAATAACTATTAAAATTAAAATTATAAAATCTAATATTATTAAATTTTTAAATAACTTTTCTAAATCCATAATACATAATTATGTTAATTAATACTAAAAAGAAAGTTAATTAATATTTTGTTAATAGTCTTTTATTGATCTTAAAAAACATATCCATGTAAAATATCCTGTACAAACTAACCAAATAATTAAAACTATTGTATCATTAATAATTAAATTAATTTCTGATTTTGTAACTAATCTTATTGTTGTGGCAGCCCATATAATAGTAAAAAAAATTGTTAAATTTTTGTAAGACTTTACCCTTAATGGGTGAACAAATTTCCATGGTATAAAAGTAAGAACAGATAATATAATTATCACAATTAAATTAATCCATTCATTGGTATTTAAAATAAAAAAATATAAAACTACAATATTCCAAACTGCAGGAAATCCAGAGAAGTAATAATCATCAGTTTTCATATTTACATTAATAAAAGTGTAAAGTGAGACCCCTATTATTAATGCAGGTAAAAAAATATTGAATCCATTAGGGACCATATTAAAAAAGTAGATCATCAAAGCTGGATTAATAACGTAATTTAAATAATCAATAATACTATCTAAAATAACACCATCTAAATTTGGAACTTTTTCTTCAACATTTATTTTTCTTGCAATATTTCCGTCTGTGCCATCTACAATTAAGGCAATACCTAAAAATAAAAATGCACCTACTTGATCATTATTTAAAGTAGAAATCATAGCTAAAAATCCAAGAATAGCTCCTGTAGCAGTATATGCGTGTACCGCGTAGCCAGATAATTTATCTTTATCAACTTTCATTATTTGATGCATTTATCATTAAAATTCTTCCTTGTTTAGATAAATAAAATAATTCCTAGAGTTATGGGAAAATATTTATTTATAGTAAAGAAATTATATCTTTATCACCTTCAGCAAATTCGTAATTTTTAAATTCTTCTTTAGATACCCATGCAAAGTCTTCATGCTCATTTAATATTATTTCTCCTCTTAGAATTGAGCAAAAAAAATAGTGTAATCTCACATTTATCTTATCATCTTTATAATTTTCTTCACCTAACTTACTATCTACTTTTATATCAACGTTTAATTCTTCTTTAATTTCTCTAATTACTGTTTCTTCTAAAGTTTCATTTTCATCTTGTTTGCCTCCTGGAAATTCATAAAATCCGCCCAGATGTTTTTTTTTATTTCTTTTAGCTATAAAAAATTTGTTTTTTTTTGTTATAATAGCAGCTGCAACGTTTATTTTTTTCATCAAGTTGTATTATCACGAATAAATTGATTTGCTTTTTTTATTATATATTTTTTTCTTTCTTCTTTCATTTTATCATAAATAACAACCATCATATTTAATCTTGGATTTGTTTGAAAAAAATTTCTATTTTTATTTATAAATCGCCAATACAAACCATCCATAATATCATTCCATGGACCTTTTTTAAAATTCATCATTTTTTTAAAATAACTTGATCCGCAAATATATGGTTTTGTACTAAAAATTCCACCATCGGAAAATAATCCCATTCCATAAACATTTGGGCTCATAACCCAGCAACTTGAATCAGTGTACACTTCCATAAACCAATTATACACTTGTTTAGGTTCTATCTCACACAAATTCATTATATTACAAATAATCATTAAACGTTCAATATGATGAGAATATCCATATTTAATTGCATTTGAAATACTGTGATCTAAAGGATCTAGTCCTGTTGATCCATTATACCAACTTTTTGTTAAAGATTTTTTATGTTTAAAAAAATTATTATTTTCTAATTCTTTGTCATAGTTTTGATAAATACCTCTAATAAATTCTCTCCAACCAATTATTTGTCTTACATAACCTTCATAAGAATTAATTTTAATCTTACTTTCTACTTTTTTAATACGTTGAATAATAATTTCAGGTGTTATTAATCCTAAATTAATTAGTGGACTTAATGCACTATGAAATAAGAAATTGTTATTAGTGTCAACAGCATCTTCATAATCTCCAAATAAATTAAATTTTTTTTCAATAAAATGATCAAGCCATTTAATTGCATCGAAATAAGTGGTTGGAAGCCAAAAATTATTTACATCACCAAGATGTTTTGGAAAATGCTTTTGTACTTCTTTTTTTAACTTCTGTGTGTGCATAGTTTCATTAGCACTTATCATACTTGGTATTTTAATTGATGATGGAAGTTTTTTTCTATTATCATCATCAAAACTCCACTTTCCTCCTTTTGGCTTACCTTTATCCATTAATATATCTGTTTTTGTTCTCACTATTTTATAAAAATTAGCCATAAATGGTTTTTTTGTTTTTGATAGATAGTTTTTAAAATCATCTCTGGAATTCAAAAACATTGGAGAAGGTATTACTTTCCAGTTAATTTTAAGTTTTTTTATTAAGGACATTATTTTTTTTTCAAAAAATTTGTCTTCAATTTCAAATGAAACTAATTGATTTATTTTATTTTTTTTTATAAAAATCTCTAATTTTTTTTCATAAGGCACTTTGAAATCATTGTTAAGATCTAGATAATTTATTTTAAATTTATTTTTTTTAAGCTGATCTGCATAAGAGCGCATTGAAGATAAAAACAACAATAATTTAAGTTTGTGATGCTTTTGAAACGTACATAAACCATAATCTTCACACATGAAAAAAATGGATTTTTTATAATCTTCAAGGTTTTTTATAGGAAATAATTGATTTCCAAGTATCATAAATAAGCTATTCATTTAAAGTTAAGATAGTAACTTATTCTCTAATTTTAAGATTTTATTGTATTTTATTACTTATTTTAGACAATTTTAATTTATAATCTAAAATATAATGTTCAAAATTTATAAGAATTTATTAATAATTTTACTGCTAAGTTTGCCTCTACTTTCTTGCAATACTACATCTTCAAATAATGTTAAAAAATCAGATGCCCAAAAAATTACTAACATAGAATATGGAACAATTAAAACTTCACTGCCAGTGAAGATAAAGGGGGAAAGTGATTGGATTGGTTTAACAGCAGGAACAATGATTGGAGGATTATTGGGAACTCAAATATGTGGTCAAGAAGAAGTTTTAGGTACAAAATGTCAAGACATAGCCGTAGTTTATGGAGCAATTGGGGGAGCTGCATTAGGTTCAGTAATACAAGCAAAAATTGGAAATCATGATGGATTTCAATATATTATTAATATTGATCAGTGTGGTGAAAATTCAACTAATTGTGAGAGTAATCAAGATAAAGCTTTTGTTCAGGGCGATGAAAATCCGATAGCTAAAGGTCATCGTGTTGTTATTATCTATGGTGATGATGTTAGAGTTATGCCATATGAAAATTAATTTATTAAAAATTTTAGTTATAATTATTTGTTTTTTTTCATTTAAAATAAATGCTGAATTAGTTTTTGAAGACAATTTTCCTAAAAATTTACAAGGAGTTTGGAGTGAAGATTGTCAATCGGAATATCAAGTTTTTATTATTTCCAATAATACTAGTATGTGGATCGACGAAACTTATGTAGGATTTAATATTTCTAAAACTTCTAAAGTTCAAGATTGGGTAGCATATAAATGGGGGGAACTAGACGTTAGTTATTATTATTTTTTAAAAAAAGATGGAAATCAATTATTAGAAATTACAGCCCCTGAAGAATGGGATGGGATAGATTATTCTTTTTTAAATTCATCAAACTACTCTTCTTATGAAAAATGTGAGTCAATACCGAGTATATATCAAATAATTTATGGAGAAATAATTAGTTTAATGAATTCGCAAATTATAGAAACCTGTAACAATGATACAAATCCATCTAATTGTATAAATGAAACTTTTAGTTTTCTTGACGTATCAAAAGACAATGAACTATCAGTTGCTGAACTAACTCGTGCTGCAAGAATTGTTATTTATTTTACATTTATAGATAAAAAACTTGAAGAAGATAGAGATATTGGATTTGCTACATACACTACTACCTCTCTTATTTTTCCAGCATTATCAAAAATTCTAATTGGAAATTATGATTATGATAATTCAAACACTATATCATTAAAAGAAATATATACCGATCGTATCGACACTTTAGATTATCAAGATTTATTTAAAGAAAATTTACAAGGCTTAGATCCTGGTGAATTAAGAAGATTAATTGAAAATTTAGATTTTTTGAAATCATTAATGTTAAATTAATTTACTAACTTGACTTTTTAATATTTAATTAAATATAAATACTTATGAATAAAAGAAACTTATATGCAGCAATAGCAATTGTTTTTATTTTTTTGGCATTAAATTTAACAATTTTATTTTTTTATTAAAGCATGGTCATAAAAAATAAATCTAGTATCTATAAAAAATTATATGAACTTAATGGCCAAAAATCTATGTTTGGTCATGATAACATTCATTTTAAAACAGTAAATTTACCCAATAAACAAAGGTACATTAACTTGTCTAGTAAATTTGGCTTAAAAAAAATCTATAGGTCAAAATCAATTAATATACCGTTTATATCTTTAAATTAAGTGATTAAAATATTTTTATTTTTAACACCATTAGCATTAATTTATTTACCAGATTTATGGATAAAATATAATTTTAAAAAAAATAATAAAATTTTTCAAGATATGCCCTTTTCTGGTAAAGAATTGGGAGAGAAAATTTTAGAAGAAAATAATATCAAAGAAATTCCTATAAATTCAATTAAAGATTTACCTATTGGAAGTTGTCATTATGATCCCAAAAAAAAGGAAATCAACATCTCTGAGAGTATATATGATAGAAAAAGTATAACTAGTTTAGCTGTTATAGTTCATGAAATTGGGCATGCCATACAAGATAAAGAAAATTCAAAGTTACTAAATTTAAGAATATCATTAATTAGAAAAACAAATGTACTTCAAAAAATAGGATCAATAGTTCTTATTATAGGGGTCCCATCTATATTTGCATTAACTAAAAGTCCATTTATTGTATTATTAATGACTTTAATAATTATTGCATCTTTTTCTACTAATCTTCTTATTCATTTAATCACACTGCCTACTGAAATAGATGCTAGTTTCAAAAAAGCACTACCAATATTAAATAAATATGTACCTAAAGAAAATTTAAAACAATGTAGATCAGTTTTAACTGCTGCAGCACTTACTTATTTAGCTGCTTCTATAAGAAGTATAATAAATTTAAGATTTATACTTTTAGCTCTATTTAGAAGATAATATAAAAAAATTTAAATACTATGAATTACTTATAATCTGGTAGAAAATCTTTATGAGCTTCAATTAATTTATCTGTCATAGAATAAATTTCATCTATAGAAAGTATTGATGATGTTAAAGGATCAAGAAGTACTGCGTGGTAAATATGTTCTCTTTTTTTTGTAATCGCTGCTTCAGCTGTTAATATTTGAACATTAATATTTGTTCGCATTAAAGCAGATAGTTGTTCAGGTAAATCACCTATCTTTTGAGGTATACATCCTTTTGAATTAATTTCACATGGGACTTCAACACAACAATTTTTTGGTAAATTAGTTATTAAATTATTATTCATAACATTAGCATTTATTTTAATATTTTTATTATTATAAACAGAATCCATTATATGAGATGCATATTCATGACTAATTTTTAATGGCTCATTGTTTAATGGAGTAATATCTTTTTCTAATTCTTTCCATGTTTTAATATGATGTTCACATCTATCAATATACTCATCTATAGGAATTTTATATTTTTCAATAAGGTCTGATCTGTTATTTTTAATAAACCAAGGAACATATTCAGCAAAATGCTCGCTAGACTCGGTTACAAAATATCCAAATCGTCGCAAAATTTCATAACGAACTTTTTCATGAAGAAATTTATCAGACTCAAAATTTTTTTCTTTACTGCGGGATGATACGGTTTGGTCATTAACAATATTATCAGCAAGTTTTTTTAGTTCTGGATATAAATCTACTGGAGTACTTATACTTTTCTTTTCAAATTTAAGAAAAAAAGCCATATGATTAATACCAGCACATGTAAAATCAATATTTGCTATATCTTCGTTTAAATCTTCTGCTAACATTTCTGCTGTTCCTTGGACTGAATGGCACAAACCTAAAGATTTTATTTCTGGAAATAATTTATTTATTGCAATCATGTTAGAACACATGGGATTTACATATTGTAACCAAAGTGCATTAGGACAAACTTCCATGATATCTTTTGCTATATCTAATAAAACTGGAATAGTTCTTAAACCTCGCATAATACCCCCTATTCCAATTGTATCTCCAATTGTTTGAGCAAGGCCATATTCTTTTGGAATATCAAAATCTATTTTAGTTGATGGTTTGTAACCTCCTACCTGTATTGTTGTTTGAATAAAGTCAGAATTTTCAAGTGCCTCTCTTCTATTAGTATGTAATGTTATATTAGGTTTTGCGTTAAGCTTAGAAGATACTACATCAATTAGATTTTTTGCTAATTTTAGTCTATCTTCGTCTATATCCATCAATGCGATATGCATGTTTTTAAATGAAGATATATGTAATAAATCAACTACTATATTCTTAGTAAATACAGCACTTCCTGCTCCAATAATTGTTAATTTAATCAAAAAATAACCTCAAAAAAATATCTTATCATAAAATTTCCTTAATTATATCCTTATTTAAACAGAATTTAACTTTAAACATATTATCGTGGCACTTATCAAAAGAATAGTTCTTTTTTTCATTTCATTATTTTTTATAATAATTCTCCTTGTTGGTGCCACAACTTCATTTGGATTAACTATTTAGTTATAGTAAACATAAATAATGAAAAATATTATTGATGATTTAACTTTTAATACTTCTGGCAAAGGTATGTATGAAATAACAAATCAAATAATTGAGTGGGTAAAAATAAATAAAGTTGATAAAGGTCAATTAAATCTATTTATAAAACATACTTCGGCTTCAATTACTATAATGGAAAATGCAAGCCCAGATGTTTTAGACGATATAAATCAATTTTTTTTAAAATTAGTACCTGAAGACTCATCATTATATTCTCACGGATATGAAGGTGATGATGATATGCCAGCACATATTAAGTACATGCTTACTCAAACTTCTTTAACTATTCCTATTAAAAATAAACAATTAATATTAGGAACTTGGCAGGGAATATATCTTTTTGAACATAGATATAATGCACATTCAAGAAAAATAACTTTAAGTTTTATAGGAAATTAATATTATAATTTACTATTAAACTAATAGGAGGACATATGTCTGTAGCTAGAATAACAACTATAAATTTTAAGTCAAAAGAAGATGCCGATAAATCTATTGAAGATTATTCATCTAATGCACCAAGTGAATTTCCAGAGGCAGAACAATTACTGCAAGTCAGAGCAAGTGATACAACAGTAATGGCAATTTCTTTATACTCTGATAGTGATGCAATGGAACGTGCTTCAGCTGCAAGATCCAAAAGAATGAGTGCAAATGAAAATGTTTTTGAGGTTGTTGATACACAAACTGGAGATGTAACACTAAATCATAAAAATTAAATATATAATGAGGGTTATAAAACCCTCTTTATATTAAATAATCCATATACTTAGAACTTGAATAGTTACCATTTATGATGAATGTCATTTTTGAAATATTTATTATAAATATTTACAATTTCATCTTCTAAATTATCGATATTATCAAGATCAGTTGCTTTTGTATTTAATTCAGCTTGAGATTTATTTTTTGCTCCAGGAATGACTACTGTAACTTCATTATGTGATAGTATCCATTTTAAAGAAAGATCAGTAAGAGAATAATTATTTGGTAATATTTTTTTTAATTCCTCTACAGCATCAAGTCCTTTTTGAAAATCCACACCAGAAAAAGTTTCACCAACATCAAATGCCTCTCCTTTAATATTATAGTTTCTATGATCATTTTTGGGGAAAGATGAATTTGCATTCATTTTACCTGTTAATAAACCACTAGCTAATGGTACACGAACTATAATAGCTACATTATTTTTCTTAGCTTCTTTAAAAAATTTTTCGCATGGCTTTTGACGAAAAATATTAAAAATTATTTGAATACTTTTTACATTTGGGAACTTTATAGCATCCATAGCCTCTGATACTTTTTCAACACTTACACCGTAGTGTTTTATCTTTCCTTTTAAAACTAATTCATCCATCATTTCATAAGTTTCTTTTTTTCCACAAATTATAGAAGGTGGACAGTGTAATTGAACCAAATCTATAATTTCTACACCTAGGTTGATAAGTGAACGATCAATAAAACTTTCAATATTTTTAAGGTTATACCCTTCAGCATTATGTGGATCTAATCTTCTTCCTGCTTTAGTTGCAACATAAACTTTCTCTTTTGTATTTTTTAAAACTTTACCTATTATTTTTTCACTTCTTCCATCACCGTAAACATCTGCTGTGTCAAAAAAATTAATTCCATTATTTAAAGAAGTATATAGAGCATCTTTTGCATCATTTTCTGATACATCGCCCCATTCAGATCCAATTGCCCAACAACCTATTCCAATTTCTGATACTTTCCAGTCTAAATCACTAAAATTTCTATAATTCATTTATATTATTTTCCCTTATTGTTTTTTCATAATGTTCAGTACGCTCTAAAAGTCTTTTATGACCCTCTTCGTCAAAATCTTCTTTAGCGATTATATCTTTTTTGAAATTATTAAAATTATCTTCACCTCTTACACATATTGCACTATCATCATTGCTCTTTAGCTGTTTCATGTCAGTTGTAATATATTGAAAATTCAATCCAATCCTTCTATCATTACTGTTATTAGGTTGAGATGCATGTAAAGTTAAGCCATGATGAAAAGAGGCTTCACCAGGTTTTAAAGGGCAAGAAACAGCTTTATCAATATCTATATTATTAACTGTTTGACCTCTTGATAAAACATTATCACTATCTTTTATTGTTTTATGATTGAAGAAACCTTTTTTATGGGATCCTGGTATCATTTGCATACATCCACTAGTTGCATCAGCATTAGATAATGCAATCCAAGCACTTACTTGCTTTTGATTATTATCAAAACCCCAATATGTTAAATCCTGATGCCAACTTACATAAGTTTTCGTTTGTGGTTCTTTTATAATAAAAGTTGCATTGTACAGTAAAATATTTTTTCCAATTAAATCTTCTATAAAATCTAAGATAATTTTATCTGTTGCTATATCATATACCCATTTGAGCATAGTATAGGTTTTAGTAAAATAATGAAGTGGACCTATTTGACTTTCAACATCTTCTAATTGATTTCTGTATTTTTTAGCTTTTTCATTACTAAATAACCTTAAAGGTGAATAAAATCCATTAGTAAAATAATATTTTTTCATTATTATATATAACTATCTTAGTAAAAGATTAAATGTAAATCAATAATAATGAATGATAAAAATTCCAATTAAACTTATAATAAGTAAATCAAAAATAATAAAAAATTCCATAAAAAAAATTGTGGTGTAGATTTTACTGACTAAATATATAGGTACTTCCACACCACATAAATTTTATAAATTAGAAATGAGACAAAATTTGATAATAAAAGTGTCAATATTATGAAAATAATTAACTGGATTACTAACTCTGTTTAAGATAATCCATTAAATCAATCATGAGTCCAAGAAATAAAGGTTTGTTATTATCACTAGTAGGTGTTTTAATTTTAAGCCCAGATAGTTTATTAATTCGTTTATCAGGATTAAATGACTTTAGTCTTATATTTTACAGAAGCTCAATTCCTACAATATCAATATTTATTTTTCTTTTATATTATTATAAATTTAATATTTTAAATTCGTTTATATCCATAGGATCTATTGGAATATTTTATGCATTATTATATGCAATTACTCATATTTGTTTTGTGTATTCTATTCAAAATACTTCAGTGGCAAATACACTTGTATTAATTGCAGCTGCTCCAATTTTTGCTGCAATATTTTCAACTTTTATTTTAAAGGAAGTTCCAAATTTTTTTACATGGATTGTTATAATTATAGCTATTCTAGGTATGATTATAATTGGCTGGGGTAGTTTTACATCTACAGGTATATTTGGCGATTTAATGGCACTAATAGTAGCTATAGGAATGGGAATTAGTATGGTTATAGTTAGATATTATAAAAATAAAGATTTAGTTCCAGCTTGTTTACTAGGTTGTATATTAGCAGCTATTTATGCTTTACCCTTTGAAATTGAATATAATTTAAACAATTTTCAAATAATTATACTTTTAATAATGTGTTTAATAATATTACCTATTCCTTTTGTAATTTTAACTATAGCACCTAAATATGCTCCAGCACACGAAGTAGCATTAATTTTTTTAATGGAAAGTGTTTTAGGAAGTACATGGGTTTGGTTTGTTATTAAGGAAGCTCCACCAGTAAATACAATTTTAGGTGGAATAATTATTCTTTTAGCAGTTTCTATATTTGTGATTAAAACAACTAGAGAAAAAAATTAATTGCTTTTATTTTTTGGTTTATTTTCTCTAATAAATATATAAACACCACTTGATATGATAAGTAAAAGACCAGAATATATATAAATATCTGGAAGATAACCAAAAAAAGAAAAACCTACAAAAATATTAGTAATAATTTCAAAATAACCAAGAGGTGCTAGCTTAGAAGCTTCTCCAAGTTTTAATGATAGTATTATTAAAAAATGTCCTATTGTACCTATAGAAGCAAGTGAAATTAAAAGTATAACTTGAATAAAATTTAAATTAATCCAAAATAATGGAACTATTATTGTAATTAAGATACTTCCAACTAAACTTGTAAATATTAAAGTTACAAATGGACTGTCAGTAAAAGATAATTTTCTAGTATATATCAAAAATAATGCATAAATTATTCCCGCTAATAATGCTGATATTGATGCGAAATTTATTTCATTATAACCAGGTCTTAAAACAATTAAAACACCAATAAAACCGACTATTACTGCAACCCATCTATGAATACCAACTCTCTCTTTTAATAAAAAAATTGAAAAAAATGTAACTACTATTGGAGAAATAAATGCTAAAGTTAAAGCTTCAGGTAAACTTATAATAGAAATTGAATAAAAAAAAAGTATTGTTGTTAAAAAAAGTAAAAAACTTCTAATTAATTGTATTTTAATATTTTTAGGCCAATAAATTTCTTTTCTAAAAAATAAAAATGAAATAAAAAGTGTTAGAATAAGCATAAAAAAATACCTACCCCATACAACTTGTATAAAATGCATTTCGGTAGATAGATATTTTGCTAATCCGTCCATAAAAGGAAGAAGCATCCATCCAGTTATATTATATACATAAGCTCTCATTTTAAATTATTTGAATGCTGAAGAATCACAAATTTTGCAAATTAATTCACCAGCACCACTTTTAGGTTTATATACTTGATAAAATATATCTTTAGATGAAATGTTATAATCAAATAAATATTTTTCAATTTCCCAATATTTTCTCAAACATTTTGAACAGTTGGATGAATGTTTTAAATGTTCAGGTTTAAATTCCTTAATCCATAAATCTTTAACTTCATTTATTTTATCATCATTTATATTTTCAGATAATATAGAGGGAATATCCATAAAACATTTTGAACATTGAATTTCAAATAAGACATTTTTATATGGACCACTTAAAAATTTTTTTCCAATAGATTGCTTACCTTTAAACTGAACAGAGCCACAATTAGGACATAAGAATTTCATAATTATTTTAATTGTTGTACAAGAAAATCTATATAATAGGTATAAATATAATAAATTAATAAAATAACACAAATGAGATTCTAATATGCAATTATCTTTTAGATGGTATGGTCAAAAAGATCCTGTTAAACTAACAGATATAAGACAATCAAATGCTGAATATATAGTAACATCTTTGCACCATATTCCTGCAGGAAAAAAATGGTCAAAGTATGATGTAAAAAAACATTTAAATTTTATAAAAAGCCACAATAACAAATACAACATAAATTTAAAATGGAATGTTGTAGAAAGTATTAATGTTCATAATAACATTAAGTTAAGAAATAAAAATTTTAGAAGTTTAATTAATAATTATAAAGATAGTATTTCAAATGTTGCAAAAAATAAAATTAAAATTATTTGTTATAATTTTATGCCAATAATAGATTGGACAAGGACTCAATTAGATTATCAATTACCGACAGACGGTTTGGCTTTAAGGTTTAATTATATACATTTTTTAGTTTTTGAAAAATACATTTTAAAAAATTCAAATCTTGAAGATAGATATGAAAAAAAAGAATTAATTTCGGCAGAAAAGATCTATAAAAAAATGAATGCAAAAGATATTAAAAATTTAAAAATTGCTATCATGGGTGGATTGCCTGCATCAGAAATTAAATACACAGTCAATCAATTTAAAAATATGCTTGATGCTTATAAAGAAATTAGTCCAGATCAATTAAAAAATAATTTAAAAGAATTTTTAAAAGAAATAATACCTGTTGCGGAAGATTATAATGTTAAAATGGTATTACATCCTGATGACCCACCTATCCCACTTTTTGGTTTACCTAGAATTGTTTCTACAATTAAAGATTATAACTATATTTTAAAAGCTTATGACTCAAAATCAAATGGAATTACATTTTGTGCTGGTTCATTGGCTTCAAATATTAATAATAACGTTTATGAAATATTTAAAACTTTTAAAAATAAAATTAATTTTATTCATTTAAGAAATGTAAAAATAGAAAATGATAAAAAAAGTTTCTTTGAATCAAATCATTTAGAGGGAAATATAAATTTTGTAAAATTAATTAAAATGATATTAAACGAGGAAAAAAAACGAAAAGATAATGGAGATGAAATATCTAATATACCAATGAGACCTGATCATGGTCATTGTTTATTAGATGATAAAAAAAAGAAATTAAATCCTGGTTATTCAGCTATTGGCAGAATGATGGGATTATCTGAGTTAAGAGGAATCATTAAATCTCTTCAAAACTAAATGATAAAATATTTACCTTTATCATTTATTATATTTTGGAGTTCTGCATTTGTTAGTGGACAATTTATTGTTCAATCTGCAAGTCCTTTTGCTGCTTTAACATTTCGTTTTTTTATAGTTGCAATATGTTTTTTATTATTTTCATTTTATTTTAGAGAAAAAATTATTGTTAAAACTAATTTAGCTATACAAGCATGTATTACTGGGATTCTATTTCATGGTTTTTATCTAGGCGGAGTTTTTTTTTCTTATAGTATTGGATTATCTGCAACTCTATCGGCATTAATAGTTGGATTACAACCAGTATTAACTAATATATTAAGTGGACCAATTCTTAAAGAAAGGGTTACCTTTATACAATGGTTAGGAATTTTCTTAGGTTTTATTGGAACAGTTTTAGTAATTGGAAATGATATTGGCAAATCAATTCCTATATTAGGAGTTGTATCTACTATAATAGCATTACTAGGTGCAACAATAGCAACAATTTGGCAAAAAAAAATAACAAGTAATTTAACTCTTTCTGTAAATAACTTTTATCAAGCTTTTTCTGCATCAATTTTTTTATTAATTATCTCATTTTTATTTGAAGTTCCGTATATTAATTTTGATAATAGATTTATATTTTCAATGGGATGGCAAATAATTATGGTATCATTTGGTGCATATGCAATACTTATGTATTTAATAAAAACTGGAACAGCAAGTAAAACATCGAATCTTTTCTTTCTTGTGCCACCTGTTACTGCTATTATGGCCTGGTTTGTACTTAACGAAGAATTATTTGTAATTGATATTGTTGGTTTATTAATTTGTGCTTTTGGAGTTTATATTGCTACTAGAAAATAAATTAATATTTGTTAATTTATAATAATGTATTTAATTTTAAAAACATTAATAAGTGCTATCATAATCGTAGTTGTTTCAGAAATAGCAAAAAGATACACATGGTCTGCTGCAATTATTGTATCGCTTCCATTAACTTCGGTATTAGCTTTTATATGGCTATATTGGGATACAAAAGATGCTCAAAAAGTAATAGAGCTATCCTATAGCACAATAGTTATGACATTACCTTCTTTCGTTTTTTTTATTATTCTTCCACTTTTACTAAAATTTAAACAAAATTTTATACTTTCTATTATTGTCTCTATATTAAGTACAGCTATTGTATATGCAATTTTTATTATAATTATAAAAAAGTTCAATTTTAATTTTTAATTACATTATCCATATTCATTAATATAGGACGACCATCATGAGCTGTATTTAGTGGAAAATATTCATTATTATATCTAACACATAATGTTAATCCTGTTCTTTTCTCTTTTCCTAAATTTACTTCTAGATCCACTATTACTAATTCTGTTTTCTCTAAAACTTTTAATATTTTCATTTTTTTCCTTTGTTAATAATATATTTAGATAAATATTAATTTTAATTTAAAAAGGGGCTAATATGATTTTAAGTAAAATTTATGATTAAATACATGATTTTTATAATTATTTTAATTATGAATTTAAATGCTTATGGTAAAAATTACATATATATTGCAAGTACAACCTCAACTCACGATACAGGATTATTAAAACATATTAACAAATATTTTAGTAAAGAATTCAATATAAATGTAAAAGTTTTATCATTGGGAACTGGTCAAGCATTAAAAATTGCTAGGGATGGCAATGTTGAGATTCTTTTAGTTCACCATTATCCATCAGAATTACAATTTATGAAAGATGGATTTGGAAAAATTAGATATAATTTAATGTATAATGATTACGTTTTAGTTGGTCCAAAAGATGATGTAAATAAATGTAAATCAATTAAAGAAAAATTGAATGAAATTCATAAGAAAGAATTAATATTTATTTCAAGAGGTGACGACAGTGGAACACATAAAAAAGAAAATGAATTATGGAAACTTATACAAATATTACCTAATACTAATTCAAAATGGTATTTAAGTGTAGGTCAAGGAATGGGTCAGACACTATTAATAACTAATAACAAAAAGGGATATACTTTAAGTGATAGAAGTACATGGATATCTTTTAATAAAAAAGAAAATTTGAAGATTGTTTGTGAAAATTTACCACCTCTATTTAATCAATATGGAATTATATTAGTAAATAGTTCAATTAATAATAACTTAAATACTAAAGATGCAAAAAAGTATATTAATTGGATAATTTCAAATAAAGCAAAAAAATTAATTAATAATTATAGAGTTAATGGAGAACAATTATTTTTCTTTAATCATCACTAGTTTATTCTTCCAAAAAATGTCTTTCTTGCATTTTCTGAAAGCATAGTTCCCTCTTCTTCATTATAATTTAAAGTTACTAAAATTCTTGGTTTCGTTGAAAGTACTGGGGTTACACGGTGCAAATAATTTCTTCCATAAAATAAAACCAAAGCACCCGCATCAACATTAATAGTTTCAGGTAAAATTTTTCTATCTAGGATTTTTTTTATAAATGTTTTATCAATATAGTTATTGGTATAATCTCTTCCTTTATTAATATATTCAAATTCGCCTCCACTATCTGAAGATTGGATCATTAAAGTGATTGCAAAAGATGCATTATCAAAATGCCAACCAAGTTGTTGAGATTTTTGATAATAATTATAATTTATTGAAGATAAAGAATCTCTATATGGATAAATATTATCAAGATTTAAAACTCCTTTTAAGAAATTTTTAAATAAAGACGATTTATACAATATGTTTAATTTTGAATTTTGATTTAATAAATCATGTGGAACACAACCTTTATCACTTACTACTTCAGCATTTAAAGGATCATTACTATTAATAGATTTATCTGGTTTATTTAATAAAATAGTATGATTTTGTGAACAATAAAAAGCTTGATCCTCAAGTTTAAGCGCTTCATAAATTAAGTCTTCTAAACATTCATTACTAAGAAAATTTTTCAATATTAAAATTGAATTTTTTTGTATCTCATGATTACATTTTTTTATATATACTTTACTGTTGATTGGATGGTTTTCAATATTTACTATTTCTTTTAAATCATTCATTATTTGATTGTATATTTATATATTAAAATTGTAGATGTTAAATTTAAATTATTAATATATATTTAAACTACAATATGGTTTGGAATTTTCAAGATAGTTATACAAATTTACCTGAAATTTTTTATAGTAGAGTTAAACCAGATAACTTTAATAATAAAAAACTTTTATTATTTAATGAAGATTTAGCAAAAGAAATTGATTTAAATTTTGATAACTTAAATAAAAATCAAATATGTGATGTTTTATTAGGAAATAATCAATTAGATAAATATTTTTTTTCACAAGCTTATGCAGGGCATCAGTTTGGTAATTTTACAATCTTAGGTGATGGAAGAGCTTTATTACTAGGTGAGCATATTACAAATGATAAGCAAAGATTAGATATACAATTAAAAGGATCGGGAAAAACTCCTTATTCAAGAAATGGTGATGGAAAAGCAGCATTAGGACCAATGATTCGAGAATACTTAATTAGCGAAGCAATGCATAATCTAGGAATACCTTCAACAAGAGCTTTGGCTGTAATTAGTACAGGTGAAAAAGTATTAAGAGAAAAGTTTGAACCTGGTGCTATATTAATTAGAGTTGCAAAGTCTCATATTCGTGTTGGAACTTTTCAATTTGGAAGTCTTTTAAAAAAAAGTGATGAATTTGATAATTTAATCTCCTACACAATTAATCGATTATATCCAAATTTAATAAATAAAAAACATAAATTTTTAAATTTTTTTGAAAAAATATGTGATTTACAAATTAATTTAATTGTAGAATGGATGAGAGTTGGTTTTATACATGGAGTAATGAACACAGATAATATGTCATTATCTGGTGAAACAATTGATTATGGACCTTGTGCTTTCTTAGATAACTATAATCCAAAAAAAGTTTTTAGTTCAATAGATAAAATGGGAAGATATAGCTTTGAAAATCAACCTAAAATTGCCTTATGGAACTTAGCAAGATTAGCAGAAACATTTATGCATTACATTGATAATAATGAGATTAAATCAATAAAAATTATAGAAGAAATATTAAATAAAAACGAAAAAAAATTTGAAAGAAACTGGAATATTATGATGAGTAAAAAGTTAAATCTAGATATAAATAATAAAAATAATAATGAGGTGATAAAAGAATTTTTAGACTTAATGCATATATATAAACTTGATTATACTAATACATTTTTAGATTTAGAAAATAATAGATTAAATAAAGAAATTTTTAAAAATTGGATTAAAAAATATAATAAATGTAAGTTAAAAAAATATAATAAATTTAATCCAACAATAATACCTAGAAATCATATAATAGAAAAAATTATTAATGAGTCATATAATGGAGAGTTGAATAAATTATATGAATTTGAAAAAATTCTTAAAAATCCATATAAAAATAATATTAATAAAGAATTTTTAAATCCACCCACTGATAATGAAAAAGTCTATCAAACATTTTGTGGTACTTAGATTTATTTTACAGCTCCTTCAGTAAGGCCTGAAACAAAATATTTTCCTATAAATAAAAATAATAAAATAACAGGCAAACTTGCTAATACTGCGCCAGATAATAAAAAACCCCAATCAATTTGATATTGACCAACAATTGCCGATAAACCAACTGGTAATGTTTTTAAACTATCTGTGCTAATTAATATTGAAGCAAAAAGATATTCAGTCCAAGAAATGATAAAGCAAAAAATTGCAATACTTGCTATACCTGGAGCTGCTAAAGGGATAATAATTTTAAATATAACAATAATTCTTGAAGCTCCATCTATATATGCTGCCTCTTCTATTTCAGTCGGTATTAATTTAAAAAATGCTTTTAACATCCATACGGCGAAGGGTGTAGCAAACAAAACATTGACAATAATTAATGCAATGTAAGTATTAAGAAGATAAATTTTTGCAAATAATAAGTATATGGGTATTAATAATATAACACCTGGGAAAGCATAAGTTACCAATAGTGAATACTCTACAAATTTATTGCCATAAAATTTAAGCTTATGTAATCCATATGCAGCTGAAACAGACAAAATAATTGAAATAAACATAGAAAAAAAAGATACAATAAGACTATTAATTAAATATGTAAAAAAATCAGAATTAAATAAAATTTTTTCATAATGTTCTAATGTAAAAGATCTTGGTATTATTGTAGTTGATGTAGCAATAATTTCTTCAGGTGATTTAAAAGATGATGTTATTATCCAAAAAAAGGGGAAAAAGAAAATTATTAATATTATTATTATTGATAACGTCAAAAAAATATATTTTAAATATGTCTCTTTAATCATTTTCTTTAGGAGCCATAAATTTAATAAAAAACAATGAAAATATTAATAGTAAAAAACTTGTTATTATCGATAGAGTTGCTGCTTGACTTATTCTAAATTTTGTAAAAGCTGTTTCATATATTAAAAGTGGTAAAGTAGTTGTTGCATTTGACGGCCCTCCCTTTGTGATAAGCCAAATAATATCAAATATATTAAAGGATAATAAAGTACCAACTAACCCTAATACAAATAATACATTTTTTAAATTTGGAATTGTGATGTGAATAAATTGTTGAATGAAGTTAGCACCATCAACTTTTGATGCGTCATAAATTTCTCTATTAATAGAATTTAATCCAGATAAAATTATTAAAGCAAGAAATGGACTCCATCTCCAAGAATTAATAAGAACTAAGGAAACAAAAGCTTTATTCGGAGTACTAAAAAAACCAGTGGCATTATCTAAAATACCTAAATTAATTAATAAAGAATTAACTATACCACTACTACTGCTTAACATTAATTTCCAAATTACAACAACAACTACAGTTGGTATAATAAATGACAAAATAATCCAATTTGCCATTATCTTTTTACCAGGAAATCTATAGTTAATTGTTAAAGCTATAGTAAAAGCAAAAAATGTTTGGCATATAGCGTTACCAATTATCCAATAAAAACTGTTAATAGAGGCATTAATAAACTTAGTTGATTTTATTAATTTAAAGTAATTATCTATACCTATAAATTTTCCTGATGTTCCAATAATTTTTACATTAAAAAAACTTAATTCAAATGCAATATAAATTGGAATTATAATAATTAATGAAATCCATATCAATAAAGGTGAAACAAACAACCAGCCTTCAATATTATTTTTTTTCACAATAAATACAGCACCTCTATTGAGGTGCTGCTTTTTTATATTTATTCAATAGCTTCAGACATTATTTCCATACCCTCAGTAACTGCATCTGATGGACTTTTTCCATCAATCAAAGTTAATTGAAGAGTTTGAGCTAATAAATTCTGAGCTGATATTGAGGATATACTTGTAAATGTATTACCATTAGTAAAACCAAAAAGACTACCTCTAGTAGAATTATCAAGCATAGTTTCAACCTGTGATTTATACTTAACTACTACTGGATCATCCCAATAAGTTGAATCTTTACTTCCAGCTTCAGTTATAGGTAAAAATAATCCTGGTTCCATATTGATAAAACGACCATAATTACCCGGTTCCATTAAATAACTCAGAAACTTTTTAGAAGCTTCCATTTTTGCTGGATCTTCAGTCATAATCATAGCTGAATTAACATAAGAAACAGTACCCGCTCTATGAGCTTTACCATTAGCATATGGAATTTGAATTACACCAAGATCATCAGCATCGCCACCAGCTTGAGAATCATAGGTAGAAATAACTGTAAATTGTAATATCATTGCACAGCCTTTACTAGCAAAACAAGCCTCTGCCTCTCCCCAAGTCCAGTTTGCAGCATCTGGTGCTGAATATTGATATAATTCTTTATATACATCATATGCAGCGACTGTTTCGGGATTATCAAATCTTAGTGTTCCATCAGAATTATAGATTTCTTCTGCACCTGAATTTACCATGAAGCTATAAATTGTTTGATCTGTATAAAGTTGTTTGTTACCTGGAAGACCAATTCCATAAACTCCATCTTTAGTTAGAGTTTTTGCAGCTTTTTTTAGATCAGACCATGTTTTTGGTGGTGAAATACCGGCTTTTTCAAAATCACTTTTTCTGTACCAAACAGATAGAGCCATATTCCAAAGTGGTACTGCCCATGTATGACCATTATAAGTATATTGATCAAGAGCTTTCTGATAAAAACCGTACTTAGAGTCTAATTCTGCAACAAAATCTTCAACAGGTTGCGCTGCACCCATCTCTGCTAAGATTGGTGTAAAATCAGGTATACCAACTAATATCTCTGGAGCAGTACCAGCTGCAACAGATGCTGGGGCTTTAGCATAAATCTCACCCCAATTTTGAACTTCTTGAGTTACATTTATGTCAGGATTAGCTGAATTGAATTCATCTATTAAAGTTTGAATTCTGTCCACTCTATGAGGCACACCTTCCATGTGCCAAAAAGTAACATTAGTAACTGCAAGAGCATTAAATGAAAATAAAATTGAAATTATAAATAGTAAAATTTTATTCATTATCTTCCCTCCTATATTTATAATTTATATTATATAGGAATTAATGATAACTACCAGATTTTATCTAAAGATTGTCTTAGTTCCTTATATTTCTTGTATTTTAAAAACAAATAATCTGAGTTTTTTTTATTAGGAAAATATATTTTATTTATTTTTGTGTTTCTTTTAATTAATAAATTTAAATTTTTTTTATTTACAAAACTGGATATTAAATAACTTACACCTAATGCCCCAAGTTCAGAATTAAATAATGTTTTAACTTTTATATTTAAAGCATTAGAAATTAATTGAGGTAATATAATACTATTTGATGCTCCGCCAGAGAGATAAAGAATATCATTTTTTTTAATTCTATTACCAAAGCAATCTTTTATTGATAAGGCTATACCTTCATAACATGAAGATAAAATATCAAAATTATCGTGATGTGGTAACAAGCCAAAAATTTCAGCTTTAGAATTAAAGTTTACAAATGGAGAAATAGAACCTCCATAATTAAGATAAGGTAAAAAAATAATTGATGAATGGGGATATTTCATATTTATATATTTTTTTTCAAACATTTTTATAATTTTAATTTTATCTTCATAATTTTTTGAAAACTTGAAAAAATTATTAATAACCCAATCGATATTTGTTGTGCCAGAAACATTAATCATTGTTTCAAGCCAGGTGTTGTTTGTTGAAGCGAAAAACAAGCCAGCATTATTATTTGGAATTTTTGAATTATCTTTAATTATAATATTATGACAGGTAGTACCAATTATACTAATTTTTTGATTATTTTTAATTCCGCCAGAACCTAATACAGATGCAATTACATCACCACAGCCAATAATTACAGGAGTTCCCTTTATAAGCATTGTCATATTTGAAGCTTTTTTTGTTATATAACCACCAATTTCATTTGATTTTTTAATTTTAGGAAAAAGTTTTAGATATTTTGTATCTAAGTTAAAAATTTTAAAAATTTTTTTTGATAACGTTTTTTTTTTAATATCACCTGGGAAAACAGAAACTTCAGTTTCATCATTATAAATTTCATTTGTTAAATTAAATCTTAACCAATCTTTACATGTAAGAATATATTTAATTTTTTTTAAATTGTTTTTTTCATATAATGACATCCATTTTAAGATTGGAATGGTACACCCGTATTGAGTAATAGATCCAGTAATCTTATAGAGCTCGTTAAAAATATTCTTTTTTTTAAATATTATTGAACTTCTCGTATCATTCCATAAAATAGCATTTCTAATAGGTTTGTTATTTTTATCTATAGACCAAAATCCAACCATATTAGCTGTAATACCAACGCCTATAATTTTTTTTGGGTTAATTTTTGATAGTAATATAGCAGACTTTATAGATTTTGAAGTCAAGTTCCAAAATTTTTTCATATCTAATTCAGATTTTCCAAAATCATCAGTAATCAAAGGATTATTTATTGAGTAAGATAATATTTGTTTAAATTTTGAATTAAATATTACAGTCTTTATTACTGAAGTACCTGCGTCAATTGTAAGATAATAATTCAATGTATTATAATTATTTTATAAATTTATTTTTAGATAAAATATCAACTAAATATACTAATATAATATGATGAGACATTTCAATAAAATTATACTGATTACTATTTATATAAAAATTAATATTACCTAACTTTGATAAAGGATTATTTTTTTTAAAACCACTTAAAGTTATTGTTTTAATATTATTATTTTTACAATATTTTGCTGCATTAACTATATTTTTAGATGTTCCACTACTACTTATTAAAATTATAACATCTTTTTTAGACATGTATGCCTTAATTGCTTCGACAACCCAATTTTGATAACCATAATCATTTGCAAAACAAGTTATTAGATTAGAGTTATTAAAAGTAGAAGACTTAACTCTTGCTGCTTTAGCAAAATCAACACTAACATGACTTGCTATAGAAGCACTTCCTCCATTTCCAACAATATAGATTGTCCCCTTTTGAGCTATAGTTTTTTTAATCATTTTTATAGTTTCAGTTAGTTTTTTATCTGAAATACTTAATAATAAGTTACTAATAGATCTATTGTAGTCACTAAATTTATATTTAATATTCATAACTTAATAACATAAATTTATATCAAATTTATTTAGAATTTAATATCTTTTATATTTAGATTTTATAAGGCATATACATATGCAAGATTTCTATCTATAAATTATATTTCATTTATTTTATCAATCTTTGATGCTAAAATAAAATCATTTATAGAAAGTCCTTTAATTGCATGGGTATGTATCATTACTAAACAATAACCATAACCTATACTTAAATCTGGATGATGTGATTCAATTTCCGCAATTTCTCCGACTTTATTTGCAAAATTCAATGATTTTTTAAAATTTTTAAATTTAAATTTTTTAAAAATCATTTCTTGATTATCATTTACTGTCCATTCATTTAGATCAGATAAATATTTACTAATTTCTTCAAAATTAAGTTTAGGTGTATTACCAGTGCAAGGTTCACATTTAGAAAGTGATAAATTATTTTTAATCAAATTTAGCTCCTTGTTGATTTAATTCAATTGAATAAAGGCTTGTTGTTGCAGTAACATATAAAATATTACCTTCTTTACCTCCAAACTCACAATTTGAAACTAATTCAGGAATGTTAATTTGACCTATTAGTTCTAAATCACTATTAAAACATTTTATTGCTTTACCAGCACTGGTCCATATATTCCCATCTTTATCACATCTAAAACCATCAGAAAAAAAGGGTTTAAAATCATATATTAAGGTTCTGTTAGAAACTTTATTATCGGTTAGATCATAACTATATAAATGTTTAATATTTTCTCCTGTATCTGCAACATATAATTTCTTTTCATCAGGAGAAATAGTTATGCCATTAGGTCTTATTAAATTTTTAATTACTACTTCTAAATTATTAGTTTCAGGATAATAACAAAAAACATAACATCCATCATATTCTTGTTTACCTTTATAACCTTCATAATCGGTTAATATTCCATAAGGTGGATCAGTGAACCATATTGAATCATCTGATTTTACATATACATCATTTGGAGAATTTAATCTTTTTCCATTATAATTATCAATTAAAATTTCAGTATTTAAATTATTATCTATTCTATACAGACAACGACCACCATGAGAACAGGATATTATATTTCCATAATTATCAATTGTATTACCATTTACAAAATTTGATGGATTTTTATATTCTGAAACTTTTCCATTAATTAATTTCAACATTCTATTATTAGGTATATCACTCCAAACTAACATATCTGATTGAGAAACATATACTGGTCCCTCAGCCCATAAAGTACCAGAGTATATTTTTTTAACATTATTAGATTTAATTAATTTATTAAATTTTTCTGTATTTTGTATATTTTTATTTTGTAAATTTTTATATTTGTAACTAGGATTTCTTGGATCTTCATGTGCTGGTGGCAATTTTTTATAAGAAATATTCATTATTTAATTTCGATTGCTCTTTGTTTTGGTTGATAATCAACAAGTTTTTTAGGAAAGTTTTTAGCACGCATTTTTATATTACATTTTTTTTCAATTAGTTTCACAATACTTGTGCTAAAAGACCTATTACCAAATTTAGTTATTCCTTCTATAAATTTTTTATTTACGATTTTGCCTAAATCAATTGGTATATTATATTTTTTACCCAATTTATTAAATAAAGATATATCTTTATTTGCTAAATCCATCGTAAAACCTACATCATAGCTACCACTTAATATAACTTTTGTTTCTGTTTCATTAACAAAACTATTACCTGAGCTAATTTTTATAGCTTTATAAGTTAAACCTAGATCTACTCCATTTTTTTTAGCAACTGCCAGTGACTCACCAATTCCAATTAAATTTAAAGATGCTAAGTAATTTGTAATAACTTTTAAAATAGATGCATTACCAATTTTACCACAATATAGAATTTGATGTCCTATTTTTGATAATATAGGAAATGCTCTTTTAAAATTTTTCTTTTGTCCTGAACACAATATAGATATGTTTCCAGAAAAAGCTCTATGTTCACCTCCTGTGATTGGAGACTCTAGAACATTACCTCCATTTTTTTTGAAAATTTTTGAAAGTCTTAACATTTCATCTTTATCAGTAGTGCTCATTTCAATCCATAAATGAGTATTGTTTATATTTGTTGATAAAGATTTGATAACATTATTAACTGCTTTAGGTGATGGAAGACAAGTAATTATTATACTACAATTATTTGCTATTTCTTTTAAATTATTACAATTATAAGTATTTTTATTTTTAAATTTTAAATATTTTTTTTTGTTCTTATCGAAAATAAATAATTTTTTTTTATTATTTAATAAATTTTTAGCAAGTTTTTCTCCAACATTTCCTAATCCTATAAAACCAATTGTTTCATTTCTCATAAATTAATTTGTAACCCGTCATAGCCAGGAAAAACATTTTTTGGACACATATTTTTTAATTTTACTTCATCTAATAATGCTGTCATGTGAGTAAAAACAGTTTTTTTAGGCTTTAAATATTCAATATATTCCATAATTTGTGAAAAACCTGCATGAGAAGGATGTTCATTTTCCCTTAATAATCCTACAACCCATAAATCTAAATTTTTAAGATTATCAATATCAGAATTATAAAATTTTTTTAAATCTGTTGAATATGCAAATTTATTAATTTTATATGTTTGAACATCTATTGAACCATGGTTATGTTTAAAACTTTTAATATTTATATCATGAAAGTTAAATGATTTTTCCAACTCTTTAATTTCCATAAATGGTAAGTAATCTTTTTCACCTTTAAATATATATTTATAACATTGTTCCATCTCAGGTATCATATCAATTGGCATATACGCAGGAATTATCTTATTATTAATTAGAGACATTGCTCTCATATCTGGTAAGCCTGATGTATGATCTGAATGAACATGAGTATATAAAACTGCATCTATATTAGTACATCTTGCATCATAAAGTTGTTTTCTTAAATCAGGGCTAGTATCAATTAGAATATTTTTATTATTAATTTCAATTAAAACAGAAGATCTAGTTCTAAAATTTCTTTTATTATTTATATCTATGTTTCCGTGTCTTTGCCAAGCCAATGGTGATCCAAAAGAGCCTCCACAACCAAGGATAGTAATTTTCATAATAAAAGATTATCTCTTTTTGTTTTATTAAACAATTTAAAAAAATTATTATCAGTTATTTTTTCGAATACATCTATATCTAAATTATAAAATTTGGATAAAAATTCAGCTGTATATTTAATAAATGCAGGTTCATTTTTCTTTCCTCTCATGGGAACTGGTGAAAGGAAAGGACTATCAGTTTCTATTAATATTAAATTTAATGGAAATTTCTTAATATCGTTTCTTAAATCGTCAGCATTTTTAAATGTTACTATTCCTGACAAAGATATATAAAAATTATTTTTTATACAAAAATCAAGTAAATTTTTAGATCCAGCAAAACAATGGAAAACAACTTTTAAGTTATAATTTAAATAGTTTTTTAATATAGAAATGATTTCATTTTCAGAATTTCTTTGATGGATTATCAATGGTAATTTGTGTTTTATTGATGCCTCTATATGCAATTCAAAACATTTAATTTGCTCTTTAATAAATTCTTTTGAATGAAACAAGTCTAAACCTGTCTCACCTATACCTACGACTAAGGGATTATTACAATTGTTATCAAAATTTAAAATAGATAATTCATTAAATTTTTTTACTTCACATGGATGTAAGCCATATGAAATATATATACCTTTATATTTTTTAATTAAATTTAAATGTTCGTTAAAATTATTAGGGTTTGTATTAATGGATAGAATAGATCTAATATTATTTTTTTTAGAATTATTAATAATTTTATCAAAATTATTTTTAATAGAGTCAACATTTAGATGACAATGAGAATCAATCATTAAAGAATTCTTGGAAAAATAGGTGATGGTGAATCAATAATAATATTTTTAGAAATTAGTAAATCAAATTTGTTAAAATTAATATTATTAATATCCATATTAAACATTGATAAAATTTTTTTAGTACTTTTTGGTATTATGGGAAAAAGCATTATTGATGATTTAATTATAATATTTACAACAACAAATAAAACAACCTGCATTCTTTCTTTATCTGTTTTTTTTAAAGACCATGGAGCTTGTTCATCAACATATACATTAGTTAATGATAATAATTCCATTACAGATTTAATAGATTTATCAATTTGTTGGTTATTCATATAATTTTTATAATCATTAAATTTTTTATCTAGATTTTTTATTAATTCTTTATCATCATTATTAAGATTGTTTGTTGGATTAATGGAAGAGTTACAATTTTTTACTATAAATGTTGAAATTCTTTGAACTAAATTTCCAAAATTATTTGATAAATCAGCATTTACTCGATTAGCAATTGATTTTTTTGAAAAATCACCATCATTACCAAATGGCACTTCTCTAAATAAAAAATATCTAAATTGATCAAGTCCAAATTCATTTATTATTTCATAGGGATCTATAACATTACCTATAGACTTAGATATTTTTTGACCTTCATTAGTCCACCATCCATGAGCATAAATCTTTTTAGGTGGATCAATGTCTGCTGCCATTAAAAAAGCTGGCCAGAAAACTGCATGAAATCTTAAAATATCTTTACCAACAATATGAATTGCGGGCCAAAATTTTATAAATTTATCATTATTTATATCAGGGTAACCAATTGAAGTAAGGTAGTTACATAAAGCATCTATCCAAACATACATAACGTGTTTATTATTATTTGGAACTTTAACACCCCATTCAAATGTTGTTCTTGATATAGAAAGATCTTTTAATCCACCTTTTATAAAACTTAATACTTCATTATATCTAGTTTTTGGAGAAATTGCGTCTGGATTATTTTCATAAAATTGTATTAATTTATCCTCCCATTTAGATAATTTAAAAAAATAACTTTCTTCTTTAACCCATTCAACACTTGATCCACTTTTAGTTTTAAATTTTCCATCTACTTTGGTTAATTCATTTTCAAGATAAAAAGCTTCGTCCCTAATTGAATACCAACCTTCATAATTAGACAAATATATTTGATCATTTTCAAGTAATTTATTCCATAAAAATTGTGCTGCTTTAATATGCCTAGGTTCAGTGGTTCTAATAAAATCATCAATTTCACAATCTAGATCTAAAACTAATTTTTTAAAATTAATTGATAATTTATCTACAAATTCTTTAGGATTTACATTTGCATCTTTGGCAGATTTTTCAACTTTTTGACCATGTTCATCAGTACCAGTTAAAAAATAAACTTCTTTACCTAACAATTTATTATATCTTGCAAGAATATCACATGCAATTGTAGTATAAGCATGACCAATATGAGGAACATCATTAGTATAATAAATTGGCGTAGTTATATAAAAACTCATAATTAAATATTCAAAAATTGTAACATAAACATTTTTTTATCAAGATTAAAAGTTATTAATTCTTTTTCACTATTAGATAAAAAATCTAATTTATCATTAATTTTTTTAATTGAGAATTTATTTGCAATAGAGTTTAAGATTTCATAATTTTTTTTAGTCAAAAAAGATGATTTGAAATTATAAAATTTAATTTTACTTGTTAAAATTAAAATAGATTTTAATATTGATAGATAACTTTTAAATTTTTCATTATTAAAATTAGATAGTGAATTAGCCAAATCTATAGTAGATTGATTAAAAGTACTATTATTTTGCAAAATATTTAAAGTTTCATTAAATAATTCTACTACATCCTCCTCTAGTAATAAAATAGCCTGTCCCGGAGATCCTTTTGTAAGATTATATAAAAAATCTATGTGATCTATATCAATTTTAGTATGATTTTTTGTAATTATTTTAGAAAAATTTTCGAGATTGTGATGTATAAATCTCATATTTAAACATCTTGATCTAATTGTTGGTAATAAAGAAGAAATTTGATGAGAGATAAGAAATAAATAAGTATTAGATTTAGGTTCTTCTAAAGTTTTTAAAAAACTATTAGATGAATTTATATTAAAATCATCAGCGCTATCTACAATTATTATTTTAAATAAGTTTTTTGATAATGAAGTTTCGTTTAAAAAATTTTTCAAATTTCTTACTTGTTCTATAGAAATGTTACTTTTTAATTTTTTTGTTTTACTATCGAATTCTTTTGATAGAATTTTTATATTTGGATGAGATAAATTATTTAATAAATTAAGATGATGATTTAAATTATTTTTATCTTTTATTGTAAAAAAATTATAAATTAAATCATTTATAAAAGTTCTCTTACCAATTCCTTTTGGACCATTAAAAATAATTGAATTATGCAGAGTTGAAGAATTAAATTTATCAATTAACAATGACATTTGACTTTTAAATCCAATACAATTTTGCATTTATAAATCCAATTTATTTATTATGAATTGATGAATTTCATTTTTAGATAAAGAAGCATTTATATTAATAAATCTTTTAGAATTTGAAATTTTTTTATAACCCTTAATTACAGAATTATGAAAATTTATATCTAATTTATCATATTTATTTTTATTTTTTCTTTTTTTTAATCTTGAAATTATTTCTTTTGGTTTGATATTGAAAACAAAAGTATAATTTGGAGTAAAATTATTTAATAGAAGTGAATGTAATTTTTTTACTTTTGATATACCAAATTTATTTACATAACCTTGATAGACAAAAGTAGAATCTGCAAACCTATCTGAAATAACAATTTTACCCTTTTTTAAATTAGGTAGAATAACATTGTTTATATGATTAGATCTTGCTGTCATTAAAAGTAATATTTCTTCTATGTTGTTTATTTGTGATTTATTATCTAAGATTAATTTTCTTAGTTTTTCGGCAAGTTCAGTACCACCTGGTTCTCTAGTTATAAAAAATTTGATTTTATTTTTAATAAAATAATTTTTTAACAATAATATTTGAGAAGATTTTCCACTAGCTTCAGGTCCCTCAAATGAAATAAATAGACCTTTATTATTTTTCATTTAAACTATTTCCGAATAAGAGATATTTAGCTGCTGCTATTATCTTATAAAAAGGGTTAACTTTTGAAATATTTTTTTCAGCAACTAGCGGAAGATTTATTGTTGGCTTGCCATCAATCATAATTTTTATATTACCATATTGCTTACCTTTAATTACTGGCGCAGCTATTGGTTTTGTATATTCGATAGTACTATTCATCAGTTGTATTTGATCAAAAGATAATGTTGATATTATTTTTTCTGGACTTACTAAATTTATTTTTGCATCTACACCTAACCAAACATCAACTTCTTTTACTATTTGATTTTTTTCAATTAATGTTTTTTGAGATGTTTGATTAAATGCCCAATTTATTAAATTTGATGATTCATTTAATCTTGAACGTGAACTATTAGTACCGTTTATAACAACAGTTATTCTACGATTATTTCTTTTAGCAGTTGCAGCTATTCCCCAACCAGATTTTTTTGTAAAACCAGTTTTAAGTCCATCTGTTCCATCTACTTGTTTTAATAGTTTATTTCTGTTTGGTTGACTAATGTCATTATATGTAAAGTCATTTAATGCAAAATAAGTATATAAATTAGGAAAATTTTTAATTAATGCATTTGACAAAATAGCTATATCATAAACACTTGAGTAATGATTTTCATGAGGCCAGCCAGAAGAATTAGTAAAATTTGTGTTATTCATATCAAGACGCTTAGCATAAACATTCATTAATTTAGCAAAATCATCTTCAGTTCCTGCTAAACACTCTGCTAGAGCGATTGAAGCGTCATTACCTGATTGAACGATAATTCCTTTTAATAAGTCATCAACAGTTACCTGATCGTCAATTTCTAAAAATGTTCTAGATCCGCCCATTTTATAAGCTTTAGCAGAAATTCTACATTTATTATTAATTGAAAAATCTGAGTTTTTAATTCGGTCAAAAGCGACATAAACTGTCATAATTTTTGTCATTGAAGCTGGTATAACTTTATCTTTGTAATTTTTGTCAAACAATACTTCGTTAGTATCAAAATCCATTACTACTGCTTGTTCAGCTTTGGTATCAATAGATTGAGCTTTGAAAGAAATAAAAATAAAAATGATAGGGAAAATAATTTTATACATTATGTTATTTATTAATTAATTGTGACCTTTATTTGACTAATTTAATATAATTTTTGTCTCCTTATACCCTTTTGATATAAAGTATGAAACCAAATTATTAATTTCTTTTTTATCTAATGGCCCTAAAGTTAGGTCAAAAAATGAACCATTTTTTTCAGTGGTATACTCTACATTAATATTTAAATTTTCAATTATAGTTTGTATTTCTGAATAACTATTAAAATTTAAAACTTTTAAAAATAATTTAAAATCCTGAATTTCTTCAGATGATATTTCAATTGGATCAGAAATATTTGAATTATTATTATTTATATTATCTGGACTACTATCCAAATTTGAAATAGATACAACATCAGTTGGTGCCGAAGAAACAGTTTGATCAAATTCAGGTTCATTTAAGCTCAATGATACATTTTTCCATTGTTTACTTGCATCCGATAAAATATCAACTCTAACAGTAGCAATTTTATCCTTATAAAAACCAAGAAGTTGAGCAACTTTTCTAGAAACTTGTATTAGTGATGCATTATCGTTATGTCTATCAATAATCTTTATGTTTATAGATAAGCCATTATCTAAATTTGTAATTTTTACCATACTTGGTATTGGTAAAGTCTTATGCCTTCCTAATAGTTCAGTGACTTTATTAAAATCATTATTTACTGTTTTAATATTGTGTAATTCTTTTCCATAAAATGTAGAAATACCAATTTCTGAATATGCATAATTTTCTTCAGGAAAATATTCTACACCCTCGATAAAATAAGGGTCCCCAATATAATAAAAAATTGTATCATTTTTTTTATTATCTAATAAATTTTCATTATTATCTTTTTTTTCAATAATTTTTTCTATTTTTTTTATTCCATCATTAACATTTAATGAAATTTTTTTATTTTGAATTTCTTTACATGAATATGTAAAAAAAATTATAAAAATACTAATTAGTAATCTTATCACTTAATAATCCTATGGAAACTGCATAATATGCTGAGCAATTATAATATAATATATTTTTATAGTTTTGATAAACTATAAACATTCTACCTTTTAATCCATCAGGCATAATTAATCTCGCTTCAATATCATTTCTAGAAGGTAATGAGTCTCCATTAATTTTTTTAAATCCTAAATCACTCCACTCTGATAATGACATTGCTTTAGATCTCCTTTTTACAGCTCCACAACCTTTTGGATTTATTTGTTCTAATGTTTCATAAAAAGCAGCAATATTATTAGGTGGTAAAACTTCTCTACCCCAGGTAGTATCAAAGTGCCATGGATTTTTATTTATTGAAGTTAGGTAATTAGCAGTGCTAGCAAATGCATCTGCATAACTGTTCCATATATCAATTCCTCCACCATCCCAATCATAAGCACTTTCAAGAAATGTAGTTGGTATCATTTGAGTCATTCCAACAGCACCTCCCCAACTTCCTTTCAATTGTCCGCTTGGAACTAAATCTTTATCAAGAATTTCTAAGGCTGCAAATAATTGTTTTTTATAAAAATCACTTCTTCTTCTATCAAAAGCAAGAGTGGTAATAGCAATTATAGAATTTATTTTACCTTGATTCCTTCCATAATAACTTTCCATACCTAAGACAGCTACAATAAATCTGGGTTGAATTTGAAAGTAATCTCCAATTTCTTTTAATAAGACTTCATGTTTCTTTAAAAAATTTTTTCCAACAAATATTTTATCTTTTGTAATAGTATAAAATAAATATTCATCTAAAGTCATTGTAGATGCTGCTTGACATCTATCTCGCATAATAATTTTACTTTGTGGGAGCACATTATTTAAATGTTGTGAAATAGTATTTTGACTTATACCTTTTTGTAAAGCCTCTTTTTTGATATTGGTAAGCCAAATATTCCATTCATCGTCAGTTGGCATTTTTGGTTTTTCACAATCTGTTGCATAAACATAAAAAGATATAAATACAAAAAATATTACAAATCTAACAATCATTTTATAAAGTTACCAAAACTATCGTTAATTAGAAATAATATATTTCTTAATATTTTGACATTTTTACGATGAAACTATAGTAAGTCTTTTATTGGAGAGATGGCTGAGCGGTTGAAAGCACCGGTCTTGAAAACCGGCAAGGTGGCAACACCTTCCAGAGTTCGAATCTCTGTCTCTCCGCCATAAATTTGAAAAATCTATAATTCTATTTCCTCTCAAATAACCATAACTTATCTTGAGCTAGTAAGTAAATTTTACCATTTTTTGGGTGTATTTTAATATCTCTAATTCTCCCAATGTCCCTCTTAAAAATTACTTTTTCAATAACATTATCTAAGTCTGAAAAATCCAATGATATTAGTGATTGAGATTTTAAAGAAGTAATCAAAGCAAGACCATTAAATTCAGGAAACTCATTACCTTTATAGATACTAATAGCACTTGTAGCAATTGATGGCACCCAATAATGAATAGCTTTTGTATAGCCAGGTAACCATTTAGGACCAATCTTTGAAAGGTTATAATTTTTACCGCCCCATCCTAATATTTTCCATCCGTAATTTTCACTTTTTTTAACTTCACCAAACCAATCACCTCCCCTTGCACCATGATTGCTAATGTAAACCTTATCATCAAATGGGGAAATTGCCATTCCTTGAGGATTTCTGACCCCTATTTGATATATTTCAGGTAACCATTCTGGTTTGTTAATAAATTTTGGATTATCTTTTGGAATAGAGCCATCTAAATTTATTCTAATTATACTTCCAGGATGTTTATCTGCTTCTTGAGCAATCATTCCCTTACCACGTTCACCAATTGAAGCATATAAATGATTATCTTTAATAACTATTCTGGATCCAAAGTGATAAGGAGATCTGATTGGTGGATCTGCTCTAAATATATTTTTGAAATTTAAATTTTTTCTATTAAATTTTGCTTTTGCTATTGAAGTACTAGTTGGTCCATATAGTTTTGACTCACCTCTATTTTCTGAATAACTTATATAAATTTCATCATTATGATACAAAATCTCTAGTAACCCGCCTTGCGAATTATTATCTTCTAAAAAGTTTAAGTTATGATTTATTTCATTTATATTACTATTAGTAAGATTAAATAATTTTATTTTACCAGTTTTTTCACTTATTAAAATTTCATTTTTATTCACAAATGAAATGCTCCAAGGAGAGCTTAAGTTTGATTTTAAAATTTTGAGTTTATATTGGCTATCTAAAGACAAAACGTTTTTACCTAAAAATAAGATAATAAAAAAATTAAATATTAAAAAAACTTTAATCATTATTTAATTAAATTAATGACTTTTTTAGATAATTCAAATCTGTCATCAAATAAATTGCCACCAAAATCATAAAAAATTTTTTGATCTGGTCTTAAGATTAAAGAATTTTTTTTTGATAATGAAAGTTCTAATAATTTTTCTGGTTTTTTTGGTTTATTTTGAAAAAAACTTATTAATATACCCTTTCTACTAAACTCAAATTTTTCAATGTTTTCTTTTAAACACAAAATTTTAATTTCTACTAATTTAAATAAGTTAATTAACTGGCTAGGTAATTTACCAAACCGATCTATTAATTCTAGCTTTATGTCTTCTATTTCTTTATTATTATTAATGTTTGATATTCTTTTATAAATAGAAAGTCTTAAATCAACATCGTTAATAAAATCTTCAGGTATATATATTTCGACAGGTATTTTAATAATAGGTTGAAAGCTTTTATTTTTCACAAAATCCGAATTAATTTTACTTTTTTGTAAATTTATCTCTTCTTCAAGCATTTGATGGTAAAGTTCAGTTCCAATTTCTTTTATAAAACCACTTTGCTCTTCACCAATGATAGAGCCGCCACCTCGAAGATCTAAATCTTGTGATGCTATATTAAAACCTGCACCAAGATGATCTGAGGAATTAATTATTGATAATCTTTTTCTTCCATTATCTTTTAATTCGTTTTCTTTATATGTTATGTATGCATATCCACGTTTAGAAGATCTGCCTACTCTTCCCTTCAATTGATATAATGCAGCCAAAGAGAAAATATTTGATCGGTAAACTATAATTGTATTTACATGAGGTAAATCTAAACCATTTTCGATAATATTAGTACTAAGCATTAAAGGAACTTCTTGATTATAAAATTTTGATATTCTGCTTTCTAATAATTTAGGACTAAGTTGACCGTGGGTAATTACATATTTTATTTCTGGTAAATTATCATTTAAAAATTGTTCGACAAAAGGTAAATCTTTTTTTCTAGGAACAACAAAATAAACTCCATTTTTTCTTCCATATATCTCTCTCTTAATAGCTTCTGTTATAGTTAAAGAATCAAAAGGTGAAACGTAAGTTCTAACTGCCATTCTTTCAAATGGCGCTGTAAGAATTAGACTAAGATCTCTTATTCCTGAAAGAGACATACTTAAAGTTCTTGGAATAGGTGTTGCGCTAAGCGAGATACAATGAGCTTTAGGGGCAATTTCTTTAAATTTTTCTTTTTGAATTGTTCCTAATTTTTGCTCTTCATCGTAAACTATTAAACCAAGCCTATTAAATTTTAGCTTGTCATTAAATAAAGCATGTGTTCCGACTAATACATCTATATTACCAGCATTACATTTTTCAAAAATTTCTTTTTTATCTTTTAATGATACTAATCTAGAAATTTCTTCTATGTTAATACCAAAAATAGATAATCTTTTTTTGAAATTAATAAAATGCTGTCTAGATAAAATTGTAGTTGGAACAAAAACCACAGATTGTAAATTTGATTTTGCTGCTAAAAATATAGCTCTCAAAATCACTTCTGTTTTACCAAATGCTACATCGCCTACAATTAATCTGTCTGATGGTATCATTTTAGAGAAATCATTAATAATATCTTGAATTGCATTTAATTGATCATCAGTTTCTACAAATGGAAAAGTACTTACAAATTTGTCATATTCAGGAATATTCGTATTAATTTCATAGGATTGAGATTGAAGCCTCTTAGAGGCTATTGAAATAAGTTTTTTTGCAGCATCTTTAATTTTCTTTTTTGCATCGGCTTTTCTTTTTTGCCAATGTGAAGCACCAAGTTTATCTAAAATAATGTTCCCATCGGTATCATCACTGTATTTTGAAACATAACTTAAATTTTCAACTGGTAAAAAAAGTTTCTGATTATCTAAAAATTCTAGCTCTAAACACTCATGAATTGAATCATTTAATTCAATTTTTCTTATGTTGTTGAACTTACAAAGACCATATTCAGAATGAACAAGAATAGAGTCAATTAATAATTTATTTAACTCTTCAAAAAAAATAGTCTGTTTACGTGATTTTGATATTTGTGTATTAAAAAAATAACCAAATAACGACTTTTCATTAATAAATATATATTTATCAAACTTCAATGACTCCTCAATATCTAAAATAGTTAGTAAAATAGTATCTGAAAAAGAATGATTAAAGTTTTTGATGTCTTTTAACTTTAAGTTTACGTTATTCTCTAATATTTTAGAAACTCTTTCTAAACTTCCTTTACTTCGACAACATATATAAATTATATTATCTTTAGAGTTAGTAGTAAAAAATTGATTTATAAAACTAAAATCTATTTCTTTCTTAATAGATGATAAGTTATGAATAACATTTACATCAATATTTATATGATTATTTTTATTAAATGTATTGAAGTAATAATGTTCATTATTATCCAAATATTTTTTTAAAGTTTGTTTGTTCAAGTAAAAATATTCAGGCGATAAAAAGAAGCTTTCTTTATTATTTTTTCTTGCTAAATAAAAATCATTTATATTTTCTAATCTATTTTCAAATATATTTTTAAATTCATCATTTAGCAATATTGTATATTCTTCTAAATAATCAAATAATGTTTCTAGATTATCATAAAATAATGGCATAAATTGCTCGCCACCAGAGGGAATAGTTTTATCTGAGAAAAGATTATAAACTTGGCTATTTCTATATTCTGGAAATATTTCTCTAAATTTTTTTCTAAATAGGTTCAAGTTAGTATCATTAACTATTAATTCATTAACAATGTTAAACTCTAAATCAGTATTTATTTCCTTTAATCTTTTTTGGGTAATTGAGTCAAACTCAAAAATAGTCTCTATTTCCTCATCAAAAAAATCTATTCTTATTGGTTTTGATCTGTCATTTGGAAAAATATCTAAGATTGATCCTCTTACAGAAAATTCTGATTTATCTCGGACTAAAGATGTTCTTTGAAATCCTAATAGAACAAGGTTATTAATAAAATCTTCAAATTTAAATTTTTGTTTTTTAGAAATTTTGAAAAGTTGTGAATTAATAATTGATTTAGGAATTATTTTTTGTGTTATCGAGTTAACTGTTGTAAGTATAATTCTTTTTGCATTTGAATTAGATAATGTTTTAAGAGTTTTTAATCTTTCAATTTGAATTTCTTTTGAAGGAGAAACATTATCATAAGGTATTTGATCCCAAGATTTAAATAATAAAGTCTCAGTATCAGGCAATAACCATTTAAGTTTTTGCTCAATAGATGATATTTCTCTTTCATCTTTACCAATGTATAAGATTGATTTATTGGTATTTTTATAAAACTTTGAAATGAAAAAAGGTTCAACTTTATGTATTGAAGGACCAATAGTATTTTTATTTTTCATTTAGTATTTTATTAAAAATTCCCTTAAATTCTAAAGGAAGAGATACCTTAGATGTAAGAAAATCATAAATCTCGTTATCGGAGAATTGATTAAATAAAGATTCAATATCTTCAAGATCTTTTTTACTAAGTTTATCTAACTGATCAATAAAATATCTTTTGTATAATATATCTGTTTCTTTTGTTCCGGAGTATAAAACTCTATATTTTATTGATTTTTTTAGTGAATTGAATGACATAATAATTGAATATAGTTTATAATTTTATAAAAATCTATGAGACCAAAAGGATTAAATTACATATTATCTTCAATATCATCTCTTAAAGGAGTTGGTCCAAAATTAGAACAAATTATTAATAAATTAGGCATTTATAAGAATATTCATTTTGTTTGGAACATACCAAATAATATTCTGGAAAGAAAATTCTATGAAAATATACATGATGCAGAAGTTAATTCGTTAGTAACATTAAATTTAAAAATTATAAAACATGAACCCTCAAGATTTAAAAGACAACCTTACAAAATTAAATGTATCTGCGGTGATACCAATATTGATTTAGTATATTTTAATGCAAGACATCCTATGTTGAGGCAAATGCTTCCAACAAATGAAAATAGATTAATATCTGGAAAATTAGAATATTTTAGAAACTCATTTCAAATAACCCACCCTACTCATGTAAGTGCTTTAAACAATAATAAAATAATAAAAAGTAAAGAAGCAGTTTACAGTTTAACTAGTGGTCTCAATCAAAATATAATGAATAAATTAACAGATCAAATATTAAATAATTTACCAAATTTTAATGAGTGGATAGAAAGTACAATATTAAATAAATATAAATTTAAACCATGGAAGGAGGTAGTTAAAAATCTACATAATCCAAGCGATAATAATATTAAAGACAAAAATTTGTTCAGAAGAAGATTAGCATTTGATGAATTATTATCTCATCAATTGGCTGTAGGTATTATGAGAAATTTTAATCAAAAGAAAAAAGGCTTAAAAATTACTAGTGAAAATAAAACAATAAATAAATTTTATAATAATTTAGATTTTCAACTTACTAGTTCACAAAATAATGTAATCAAAGAAATACTTCATGATCTAGCAAGCTCTAATCAAATGATAAGATTGTTGCAAGGAGATGTTGGGTCTGGAAAAACTATTGTAGCTTTAATTTCAATGCTAAAAGTTTTTGAAAGTAATTTTCAATCTGCTTTAATGGTGCCTACTACAATTCTAGCATTTCAGCATTATGAAAATATTTTAAATTTGTTAAAAGACTTAAAAATAAATGTTCTTGTTCTAACTGGAAAGGATAAAGGAAAGGAAAGGAAAGAAAAATTAGATAAAATTGTAAATGGAAAAGCAGATATTATAATTGGCACACATGCTTTGATACAAGATACAGTAAAATTTAACAATTTAGGTTTAGCAGTAATTGATGAACAACATAGATTTGGTGTTTATCAAAGAATGGTATTTAACCATAAAAATCATAAACCAAATATTTTAGTAATGAGCGCAACTCCAATTCCAAGAACATTAACTTTAGCAGCATATGGCGATATGAAAGAGAGTAAATTAATTGAAAAACCTTTAGGTCGAAAACCGATAATAACTAGCTCATTATCATTAAAAAAACAAATTCAACTTATTGATAGAATAAAAGAAAAGATTAAAAATCACTCATATAAATTTTATTGGGTATGTCCTTTAATAGAAGAATCTGAAGAATTAGATTTAAAAGCTGCAGAAGAAAGATACAAAATTTTAAAAAAACATTTCAAAGATAAAGTTCTTTTAATGCATGGACGTTTAAGTGAAATAGAAAAAGAAGAAATAATGTCAAAATTTAAAAATGAAGATTATAAAATTTTAGTTTCAACAACTGTAATTGAAGTTGGTGTTGATATTCCCTCTGCTACAACTATTGTAATTGAACATGCAGAGAGATTTGGTTTAGCTCAACTTCATCAATTGAGAGGACGTGTTGGTAGAAATGATATTCAATCTTATTGTATACTTTTACATAAAGAAAATATTGGAGAAATTTCAAAACAAAGAATTGATATAATGAAGAAAACAAATGATGGATTTATAATTGCTGAAGAAGATCTAAAAATAAGAGGTCCAGGAGAAATTTTAGGAAAAAAACAATCTGGTAGCCCATCTTTTTATATCGCTGATCTTAGTTTTGATTACGATTTGTTAGAAGATGCTAAACTTATGGTTGAAAATATATTATTAAAAAATCCAAAATTAGAAAATATTGAAGGAGATAATCTTCGAAATTTATTGTATCTACAAGAAAGAGATGCAGCAATCTTAACACTGACTGCAGGATAATTATTATGTATATAGAAAAAGGTATTAGATTTGAATGCCAAGGTTCTGGAAATTGCTGTGTTTCACGAGGTAGTTATGGTTTTGTTTATTTAAGTAATAAAGATATTAAAAAATTGTCTATAGGACTTAAGACAACAGAACAAAACTTTATAAAAAACTATTGTCAAAAAACTGATGGTTTAATCCACTTAAAAGAATTAAAAAAAAATAATGGTAATTGTATATTTTTAAAAGATAAAAAATGTAGTGTTTATAGGTCAAGACCTATACAATGTAGAACTTGGCCTTTTTGGCCTGAAAACATGAATACAAAAACTTGGAATAACGATATTGCTAAAAATTGTCCAGGTGTAGGGAAAGGTAAAGTAAAAACAAAGAAAGAAATTTTAAAGCAAGTAAAAATTGATTATGAAAATGAAGTTAATATAATTAATAAAAATTAACCATCTGACTCAAATTCCATTTCTTTGAAATGCCCGATATATTTATTAGTCTGTTTTTTTAATAATATTTTTATTGTAGTTCCTTCTAATACAACTTCGAGAATATGTTCATTTTTTCTTAAGATATCACATTGTTTTTTAATGCCGGAATTGATATTTTTTATTATTGTTTTTTGCATTTTTGATGGTGAGCCCTGCAGGATTCGAACCTGCGACCCATTCCTTAAAAGGGAATTGCTCTACCAACTGAGCTAAGGGCCCATCGCTTTTATTCTATATAGTTCAAATATTGTAAGCGCAAGAGATTAACTAAGTGTTTTTTTTATTAAGAACATCTAATGTATTAGTTGATACAAAATTTGAAACATCTCCTCCAAGTTTATGAACTTCTTTTACAAAATTAGAAGAGATAAACGAGTTTTTTTCTGAAGTCATTAAAAATATTGTCTCTATATCGGGGTTAAGTTGATAATTCATACCTGTCATTTGAAATTCATATTCAAAATCAGAAACGGCTCTTAATCCTCTAATTATACATGTGGCATTTTTTGATTTTGCAAAATTTGTTAATAAACCAGATAATTCAGTAACTTCAATTTTAGGATTAATATCTTTTAAATTTTTAATATCATTTTTAATTAATGATATTCTTTCTAATGTATTGAATAAAGTATTTTTATTTAAATTATCTGTAGCTACTGCTATTACTAAATTATCAACAATTTTAAGTGATCTTTTAACTATGTCCATATGACCTGTGGTCATGGGATCAAAGGTTCCTGGATAAATACCTATTTTATTCATCCTTATCAATTTCCTGTACTCTTGAAACTGAGACAATTTTATCCATTTCAGGTATTTTAAATATACTCACTCCTTTTGTAGACCTTCCAGCTATTCTTATTTGATTAACATTAACTCTAATGATCTGTCCTTTATCACTAACTAAAATAATTTCATCATTTTCCTGCACTACAAAACAATCTACAACTTCTCCATTTTTAGATGAAGTTAGAATTCCTGTAATTCCTTTACCTCCTCTATTTGATATTCTGTATTCATAAGCAGATGACCTTTTACCAAAACCTTTAGATGTTACAGTTAATAAGAATTCTTCATTTTTATTTAATTCTTCAAATCCATTTTTTAATGATGATGATGCTTTTCTGCTTTCAGAAGAGGCTCTTAAATAATCTTGCCTAATGTTCATATCTATAAAAGAATGTTTTAATATTGATAAAGATATAATAGTATTATTTTTATCTAATTTAATTCCCCTTACTCCAGAAGAATTTAATCCTGAGAATAATCTTAATTTTTCAACAGGAAAACGAAGACATTTACCATTTGATGATGATAAAAATATATCATCATCCTTAGTACATAATTTAACAGATATTAGTTCATCTTTTGGGTTTAATTTAATTGATAACTTTCCTGAGTCTCTTAAATCTCTTTTTCCACTTTTTGCAATATCAATAAGTTTGTTTTTCTTAACCATTCCATTTTTGGTTACAAAAATAACGTAAAAATTATCCCATTGATTTTCATTTAAAGGCATTGGTAGAAAAGTTGATATTTTTTCATCAGATTTGAAAGATATTAAATTTATTATTGGTTTACCTCTAGCTTTTAAACTTGCCTCAGGAATGTCGTGTGCTTTCAATGAATAAACTTTACCTAAGGATGAAAAAACAAGTAATTTTGTATGAGTATTAGCAAAATGAATTTCCTTAACAAAATCTTCTTCTCTAGTTGACATGCCTGTCTTACCCTTACCGCCTCTATTTTGTGAACGATAATTCGATAAAAGAGATCTTTTAATATAACCATTATTTGAAATTGTTAAAACAATATCTTCTTGCTGAATATATTTTAATTCATCTACATGCTCATATTCTTCCTCAATAATTTCACTTCTCCTATTTGTTGAGAATTCTTTTTTGATTTCACTTAATTCATTTTTAATAACTTCTAATAGAATTTTTCTTGAATTTAAAATTTCAAGATGATTTTTTATTTCTAAAATTAATTGCTCTAAATCTTTTTGAATGTCATCTCTTTCTAAAGCGGTTAATTTTTGCAATCTTAACTCCAAGATTGCTCTAGCTTGACTATCAGATAAAGAAAACTTATCATTTTTTAGTTGATTCGATTGATCATCTACTAATTTAATAAAATTAATATTATCTTTAGATAACTTCCATTTTTTAGAAATTAATTTATTTTTTGCTTCTTTAGTGTCCTTTGAATTTTTTATTAAATCTATAATTTCATCTATGTTTGAATTTGCAACAACAAGACCAACTAACAAGTGTGCTTTGTCTCTTGCTTTATTAAGTTCAAAAAGAGTTCTTTTAGTAATAACTTCTTCTCTAAAATCAAGAAAAGAACTTAATATTTGTTTTAAATTTAATTGTTCTGGTTTTCCTTTATTCAAGGCTAACATGTTAGAGTTAAATGAAGTTTGTATTAATGTATGCTTATAAAGTTGATTAAGAATAATTTTAGAGTCAAAATCTTTTTTCAACTCTATTACAACTCTAACTCCATTTCTATCTGACTCATCTCTTAAATCAGAAATGCCTTCTAATGTTCCATTTTTAACTATTTCAGCAATTCTTTCTAAAAGTTTTGATTTGTTAACTTGATATGGAATTTCATGCAAAATTATTGCTTCTCTATCTTTCTTAAAATTTTCAACACTTGTTTTTGATCTTACTAAGCATGCACCTTTACCAGTATCAAATGCTTCATTGATACCATTTCTACCAATTATTTGTCCTCCTGTCGGAAAATCTGGACCTAAAATGAATTTTTGTAATTCTGTTATACTGCATTCAGGATTATCTATTAAAAACAATGTTGCATCAATTACTTCTCCTAAATTATGAGGTGCTATATTAGTTGCCATTCCTACTGCAATACCTGATGAGCCGTTAACTAATAAATTAGGAAACTGCGATGGTAAAACAGATGGTTCTTTTGTAGTATCATCATAGTTAGGTTGAAAAGATATTGTTTCTTTATCCAAGTCAGCAACTAATCTCTCTGATACTTTTGAAAGACGTGCTTCAGTGTATCTCATAGCTGCTGGTGGATCGCCATCTAATGATCCAAAATTTCCCTGACCATCTATTAATTCCAATCTCATAGAAAAATTTTGAGCCATCCTAACCATTGAATTATAAATAGCTGAGTCTCCATGTGGATGATATTTACCCATAACATCGCCTACAATTCTAGCGGATTTTTTGTATGGTTTATTATGAGTATATCCTGACTCACTCATTGAGTATAAAATTCTTCTGTGTACAGGTTTTAGTCCATCTCTTACATCTGGAAGTGCTCTGCTTACAATAACTGACATAGCATAATCCAAATAGGATTTTTTCATTTCCTCCTCTAATGATATGTTAGAGGTATTTTGCGGACCCTCTGGATTACTTGATATATTTTTATCTTCTGACACTTAAAAACTCAATTTTTTCTTGAAAAATATAGATTTTTTATATCAAAAATAAATTTTTAAACAATTATTAAAATCTTAAAATTTTTTTAAAAATTTCTATATAAATCAATAAATTATAACGTTTTTTTAATGTTAATTTTTAAAAAGGAATATCCTCATCCAAATCTGGAGAATCAGAAGTTTCCGTTGAGAAAGAATTATCATCAACTGTATTTGATTTTTCAATGTTTTCATCATTATTATTAGAAATTTGATTAGTATTTCTATTATCTAATAAAGTTAAATTACAATTGTAACCTTGTAAAATTACTTCTGTAGAATATCTATCATTTCCATCTTTATCTTGCCATTTACGAGTTTGTAGTTCACCTTCAACATATATTTTAGAACCTTTTTTTACATATTTTTCTACAATATCAACAAGTCCATCTCCAAATATAACAATGTTATGCCAAGATGTTTTTTCCTTTTGCTCTTGAGTACTTTTATCTTTCCATCTTTTTGAAGTAGCAATTGAAAATGTAGCCATCTTTGAGCCAGATTGCATTGATCTAATTTCAGGATCTCTACCTAGATTACCCAGTAAAATTACTTTATTAACACTACCAACCATATTTTTTATATATATATCTTATAACATAATAGAAATTTAAACTAACATTAAATTAATGAATCTAAATAAAATTGTTATAAAAGGTGCAAGAGAACACAATCTTAAAAATATAAATCTAGAAATTCCAAAAAATAATCTTGTTGTTATAACTGGTGTAAGTGGTTCAGGTAAATCAACCTTAGCATTTGATACAATTTATTCTGAAGGGCAAAGAAAATATGTGGAAAGCTTATCAGCATATGCAAGACAGTTTCTTCAAATGATGAATAAACCAGATGTAGATAGTATAGATGGATTATCACCTGCCATTTCAATAGAGCAAAAAACTACTCAAAAAAATCCAAGAAGTACTGTTGGAACTGTAACTGAAATTTATGATTACTTAAGAGTGCTTTATGCTAGAGTTGGCGTACCTTATTCTCCAACAACAGGCAAGCCAATTAAATCACAATCAGTAAGTGAAATGACTGATCTCATTATTAAAAATAATATTGATAAGAGAATTTATATTTTATCTCCAATAGTTAGAGATAGGAAAGGTGAATATAGAAAAGAAATCGAAGATTTAAAAAAAAGAGGTTATCAACGTCTTAAAGTAGATAATGTTGTCTATGATATTGAAGAAGTGCCTACACTTAAAAAAAATTTTAAGCACAATATTGATGTTGTGATTGATCGACTTGTTGTAAAAAAAAATATTCAACAAAGATTAAGTGAAAGTATAGAGGTAGCATTAACGCTATCAGATGGTTTGTTATATTTAGAAAATCTAGATACAAAAAAAATATCCATATTTTCATCAAAATTTGCATGTCCTGTATCTGGTTTTAGTATTGAAGAAATTGAACCTAGATTATTTAGTTTTAATGCTCCACAAGGTGCTTGTTCTGAATGTGATGGACTTGGAGTTGAAAAATATTTTGATGAATACAAGATTGTACCTGATGAAACTAGGTCAATTGCTGATGGAGCTATTAAACCATGGGAAACAAAAGTATTCGGTTATCAAAAAAAATATTTTGTTGAAACAATAGATAAAATTTTAAAACAATTTAAAGTAAAAAAAAATGTTCCTTGGAGAGAAATTCCAAAAAAAGTAAAAAATATTATTCTTCATGGAGATGAGAATAGTGAGCTAAATTTTTTATATGATTTTGAAGGAATAATAAACTTTATTGATCGAAAATATGAAGAAACTGAAAGATGGTGGCTTCAATATGAATTAGAAAAATATTTATCTGAAAGAGACTGTGAAGTTTGTAATGGTTACCGTCTTAATGAAAAAGCTTTAGCCATAAGAATCGATGAAAATCATATTGGTAATATTACTAAAAAATCAATAAGCGAGTGTTTAAACTGGTTTTCAACACTTGAGAGTAAACTTGATAAAAATAATAAAAAAATTGCTGAAGGTGTAATAAAAGAAATTAAAGATCGTTTATTATTTTTAAATAAAGTAGGTTTAGATTATTTATCATTAGCAAGAGCTAGCAAAACTTTATCTGGAGGGGAAAGTCAAAGAATTAGATTGGCAAGTCAAATTGGGTCTGGCTTAACAGGAGTTTTGTATGTTTTGGATGAACCATCTATTGGATTACATCAAAAGGATAATCAACAACTGATTGAAACTTTATTTAGATTAAGAGATTTGGGAAATACAGTAATTGTTGTTGAACATGATGAGGATGCAATTAGACAATCTGATCATATAATTGATATAGGTGTTAAGGCTGGCGTAAATGGAGGTCACATAATTGCAGAGGGAAATCTTAAAAAAATATTAAAAAATAATAAAAGTTTGACAGCAAAATATTTGAATAAATCCCTAGAAATAGAGATTCCAAAACATAGAAGAAAATTTAATAAAAATAAAATTTTTAAAATTAATAAAATAAAAACAAATAATTTAGATAATCTTAATGTCACTTTACCTTTAGGAAATTTTATAACTGTCACAGGTGTATCCGGAAGCGGTAAATCTTCGTTAATCATTGATACATTGTATCAAAGGTTAGATGAGTATTTCAATAAATCTTTAAATAAAGATGAAAGTCGTTTTAACTTTAAAGGTATTAATCATATCGATAAAGTCATTGATATAAATCAATCTCCTATTGGAAGAACTCCAAGATCAAATCCGGCAACATATACAGGATGCTTTACTCCTATTAGAGATTGGTTTGCAAATTTAAATGAGTCAAGTGCTAGAGGTTATAAACCAGGTCGTTTTTCATTTAATGTTAAAGGTGGGAGATGTGAGTCGTGCGAAGGTGATGGAGTGAAAAAAATAGAAATGCATTTTTTAGCCGATGTTTACGTAGAGTGTGATATCTGTAAAGGCAAGAGGTATAATAGAGAAACTTTAGAAGTAAAATATAAAGATAAATCTATTTCTGATGTTTTAGAAATGACTGTTGAGGAAGGTTATAAATTTTTTGATAAAATTCCTTCAATAAAGCAAAAATTACAAACTCTAATGGATGTTGGATTAGATTATATAAAAATAGGTCAATCAGCTACTACTTTGTCAGGTGGTGAAGCACAGAGAATAAAATTATCTAAAGAATTATCAAAAAGATCAACAGGAAAAACACTATATATTCTTGATGAACCTACAACTGGTCTTCATTTTGATGATGTTAAAAAATTACTTAAAATTCTTCATACGCTTGTTGATGAAGGAAATACTGTAATCGTTATTGAGCACAATCTTGATGTTATTAAAACAGCTGATCATATAATTGATCTTGGTCCACTAGGAGGCATAAATGGAGGTAAAATTGTTGGAACTGGAACTCCCGAAGATATTGCAAATAATAAAAAAAGCTATACAGGTGAGTTTTTAAAGAAAATTTTATAAATCGAAGGAAATAAAATGATAAATCTAGAGTTACCAGATCTACCCTACAGTAAAGATGCTCTAATGCCGTATATGTCGGCAGAAACTTTAGAGTTGCATCATGATAAGCATCATATGGCTTATATTACTAATGGAAATAAGTTTATTAAAGAACAAAACATATCAGATGATAATGTTAATGATATAGTAATCAACTCTTATCAAAAAAATGCTCCAGTATTCAACAATGTGGCACAACATATAAATCATGTTCATTTTTGGGAAGTAATGAAAAATAACCCAGATGGAAAAATTCCATCTGAACTCGAAAATAAAATAGTTTCAGATATTGGTTCAGTTGAAAAAATGAAAGAAGATTTTATAAACGCAGGTATTGGTCAATTTGGATCAGGTTGGTGTTGGTTAGTTTTAAATAATGGAAAATTAGAAATTACTAAAACACCAAATGGAGAAAACCCAATTGTTCATGGTCACACTCCTCTACTTGGATGTGATGTTTGGGAACACTCATACTATGTTGACTATAGAAACAGAAGACCTGATTATTTAAAAGCTTTTATTGATAATTTAGTTAATTGGGAAAAAGTTACAGAAAATTTAAACAACGCTTAGTCATCTTCATCTTGCGGTCTAAACTTAAAAATTAATAAAGTTGGGACCGCAATAAAAACAGATGAGTAAGTTCCAATTATTACACCAATAATCATTGTTAAAGCGAAAGGCCTAATAACCTCTCCTCCAAATATAAATAATGATACTAGTGCAAGAAGAGTTGTTAAACTTGTCATTATGGTTCTGGATAAAGTATTATTAACTGATAAGTTAAATAGATCTACTAACTCTAACTTTTTATATTTTCTCAAATTTTCACGAACCCTATCAAATATTACAACTGTATCATTAATAGAATAACCTGCAATTGTAAGAATTGCAGCTATTGTTGCGAGAGAAAATTCTACATTTAAAATAGATAGTAAACCTAGAGTAAATAATACATCATGAGTTAAGGCAACAACTGCTCCGAAACCAAATTGCCATTCAAAACGCAACCAAATATAAATTAAAATAGCAATTAATGCAAAAGAGACGGCTTGAAACCCTCTAAACAATAACTCAGAACTAATTGTAGGGCCAACAAATTCAGACCTTCTAAACTCAATAACTTTATCTTGTATTAAATTTTTTACAGAATTAACTGTTTCGATACTTTCTTGATTACTTTTATTTTGAAGTCTGATTAAAATAATATTTTCATCACCAAATTCTTGTAAAGATACATCATTATAGGAAGAGGATAAAATTTCCCTTAATTCTCCAATTGAAGTACTTTTTGTACTTACCTCAATTAATGTGCCTCCTTTAAAATCAATCCCTAGATTTAAACCTTTTATACTTAATAATGTAATTGAAATTAATATAGCTAAAATAGAAAAAATTAAAAAATTTCTTCTTAACCCTAAAAAATTAATATTAGGCTCAACAGGAATAATTTTATTTAAACCAAACATTATAGTTTTAATTCCTTTTTATTTGTAAATGTTAAGTACATATATACTAAAAAATTTGTAAGCATTAAAGCAGTGAACATAGATGCTATTACTCCTAAAGATAATGTAATGGAAAAACCTCTTATTGGGCCAGAGCCAAAAGCAAATAATAAAACAGCAGCAATCAATGTGGTAATATTAGCATCAAGTATAGTTGACATAGCTCTGTCAAAACCATTTTTTACTATCTGAAAAACTTTTGTTTGCTTTAAACTCTCTTCTTTAATTCTTTCAAAAATCAGAACATTTGCATCAACCGCCATACCAATTGTTAATACAATTCCGGCTATACCAGGCAATGTTAATGTTGCACCAATTGTCCCTAATAATGAAATAATAATAAATAAATTTACTATTAATGAAACGTTGGCAAGAGCACCAAAAACTCCGTATATGAGTATCATAAATATACATACCAAAACCATACCAATAATAGCAGCTATTTGACCAGCAGCTATAGAGTCAGCTCCCAAACCAGCACCGACAGATCTTTCTTCAACTATTTCTAAAGGGGCAGGTAATGCTCCAGCTCTAAGCAGAACCGCTAAATCAGCAGCTTCTTGTGCATTAAAATTACCTGTTATTATGCCTGATCCACCCGTAATTGCACTATTTATTCTTGGAGCAGTAATTACCACACCGTCAAGTAAAACTGCTAAACGTTTTCCTATATTGTTAGATGTAATTTTTCCAAACTTTTGAGCACCCTCAGTATCAAATCGAAAAGATACAGCGTGTCCTTCAGTTTGATCAAATGAACCTTTAGCATCAATTAAATTTTCACCTCCAACAAGAACTCTTTTATCTAATAAATATTTTATATTTTCATCGTAAATATCTGAAACTATCATCTTCCCAAAAGGTTCAATGTTTGCACTTATTGCTGTTGTATTTTCATCATCTACTAAATGAAATGTTAATTTTGCAGTTTTACCAAGCAAATCTTTTATTCTTTCAGGATCTTTTACTCCAGGTAATTGTAATAATATTCTTTTTTTTCCTGATCTTTGAATAAGTGGTTCTTTTGTACCAGATTCATCAATTCTCTTTCTTACAATTTCAAGAGATTGTTTTATTGCTGAGTCTTGAATGGATTTTTTATATGTATCATCTAATGTTATTTTCAGTACATTATCATTCACCTGTAAAGAAACACCTCTATAAAGTTGAAAAAAACTATTTTTAATATCATTAATGTTTTTATTATTTTCAAATGTAATTAATACTTCATTATTATTTGTAATAACTTTATTAATTTTAGTTGAACTTTCTCTTGAGATTAATCTAATGCTATCACTAAAGTTTTCAAGCTCTTCTTTGTATAGTACATCAAGTTGAACTTCTAATAATAAATATGAACCACCTTGTAAATCTAAACCAAGATTGATTTTATTTTTTAAAAACCAATTTTCAGAATTATCATTATAAATAATTGATGGTATAGAAAATATTATACCTAATAATACAAGTGAAATTACCGTAAATGATTTCCAAATTGGATAATTCTTCATTTATTAAATTATTTATTTTTTTTTGAAAAAATTCCAGAAAAACTTGATTTATTTTCTTTGTCTTTTTTAGGAGGATCTTTTTTTTGAGCTTCTGGAATAGAATATAAATCAGCTACCATTCCTGGTGCAATTTTAATTTCAACATTATTTGCTATTTCAAGAATTAATTCTCTATTATCTGCAACTTTGTTTATAGTTCCTATAATGCCGCCAGATGTTATAATCTTATCACCACGTTTAAGATTAGATAACATTTCTTTATGTTGTTTAACTTTTCTTTGTTGTGGTCTAATTAAAAGAAAATAAAAAACTGCGAATATTAGTATTAGTGGTAAAAAAGTCCCAAAAGCTTCCATAATATATACCTATGATGAATTAATTTGTGAGTTCTATTATACTGTGTAATAAGAAAAATCAATTAAACTATTTATTATGTTTTTAAGCGATTTATTCATTAAAATAACACTATCAAAATACAGATCATTCATATGGGATAGTAAAATAAAAAAATTGAAAAAAATACAATATTTTAAAGCTCTAGATATTGATATGTTAATTGGGATAGAGAGACAAAAAAAAATATTATTAAAAAATACAGAAAATTTTGCAAATGGTAATTTTACTAACAATGCACTGTTATGGGGATCCAGAGGTAATGGAAAAAGTTCATTAATTAAATCTATTTTTTATAAAGTTAATAAAAATAAAAAAAAATTAAAATTATTACAGTTAAATAAAAATGATATATTTGATATTGAAATTATTTATGAAAAATTGGGAAAGATAAAATTATATAATTTTATAATTTTTATAGACGATTTATCTTTTGAGAAAATAGATAGTGATTATAAAATAATTAAATCTACATTAGATGGAAGTATACAAAATCAACCTTCAAATATTCTACTATATGTAACTTCGAATAGAAGACATTTAATGCCTAGAGATATGATTGAAAATGAAAGATCTTCTGCAATTCACACAGATGAAAGTGTAGAAGAAAAAATAAGTTTAAGTGATAGATTTGGATTATGGATTGGTTTTCATAATATATCACAAGATGATTTTATAAATATAATTAAAAAATATTGTAAAGTTTATGATTTAGAATTTAATGAAAATATTATCAAAGAAGGAATTAGATGGAGTCTGCAAAGAGGTAATAGAACGGGAAGATCTGCATGGCAATTTATATTAAATTATGCAGCCGAACAAAATAAAAGAATTAATCTTTAATATCTTCAAACTTAAAATTTGTTTTTTTTAAACCTTCGATACCATCTTTTAAATGGTAAATATTTTCTTGTTTTAGCTGTTCAACAAAGCCGTTAGCCAGGATAGATGAAATTACTCCATCTTTACTAATAAAAACTACCTTTTCACCTGGTTTAACAATTGCCTGATACTTATTTAAAAAATTAGGAAGAAAATTTCCATTTTTATCAAAGGCTGTTATTATAATTGAATTAGGAATTTTTCCAGTTTTATTTATTTCATCAAGATCTCTTATATCTATAACTTTAAACTTATAATCAGTAAGAGCTAATTTTAACTGATTATTATCAATTTCTTTATACTTTGGAGGTACAACTTCAAAAACTTCAATTTCAAAAATAAGATTTGATTTTGGAGGGATAAGATTGCCTGCTCCTTTATCTCCGTAAGCTAATTCATAGGGAATAAATATCGATCTTTTACCCCCTACTTTCATACCTAAAAGACCTACTTCCCAACCAGGTATTACTTGTCGAGTGCCTATTTGAAATTTAAAATATTCACCTCTTTTATATGAGTTATCAAATTCTGTTTGATCTTCTAATTTACCAATGTAATGAACAGATACTTTTGAATGGTTGATTACCTCAACACCATCTCCTAATGTTTCATTTAGAATTTTTATTTCATTTGCTAAAACAATATTACTAAATGAAAAAAAAACGAATAATAAGATAAGTATTTTCATTTACTATGTATTATTTAATTGTTTTATCTGAGATGGTATTGACAATATACCACTAAATACAATTAAGAAAGCTCCAAAATACGCATAAAAATTCATATATTCATTAAATATAAATATACCAGCCAATGATGACCAAACTACCTGTAAGTAGACTAAACAAAAAACAGAGGAATAATACTTTTGTGCCATTCTAATTGCAGTAGTTACAAGAAAAATAGCAGCATTTATAAAAATTGATGCAGTTATAATTAAAAAAAATTCAAATAGTGAAATTAATAAAGGATCATAAATAAATAAAAATATTGAGAGTACATGTATTATAGAACCACCATATATAAAATATCCTGCAGCAGAAGTAACATAATAATATTTATTTACTATTAGTGTTGTAATTGTAATGAGAATAACTCCAAATAAAGTAACAATAAAATAAAAATTAAAATTTTGAAATCCAGGTTGAATAACAAAAAGAACTCCAAAAAATCCAAAAATTAATGATAAATATGTATAAAAATTTAATTTTTCTTTAAGAAAAAATATTGCTAAAACTGATGCTACTATTGGAGAAGCCATATTAAGCGTTGTAAATTCTGGAAGTTTAATATTTTCCAAACAAATAAAAGTTATAAAAGGCATTGGTGCAAAAATTAAACTACGTATAAAAGGTATATAATAATTTGTGCATTTCAAATTTTTATTTAAAGTTCCATTGAAAAATAGATAAATTGGAACAAATAGGAATGCTGGTATTCCATAAAATATAAAATGATAAAATTTAATTTTGCTTACAGCTAAGTAATTAATTATTGCATCATTTGTTACAAAAAAAGTACCGGCTAATATTATAAAGAAAGAAGCAATAATTACATTTTTGTTAATCATTTTTTATAGAAAATTTATTGTATCAAATAAAATAGTTCTTATATTAATATAATAATAATTGATACAAATATGAATAAAAACGAATTTAAAACATACAGACTAATAATAAAAGGAAAAGTTCAAGGCGTAGGTTTTAGACATTGGTTTAGTGATCTTGCTATTTCTTTAGGCTTAAACGGTTATATTCAAAATAAAGAAAGTAAAGATGAAGTAGAAGCGATTATACAAGGTGATATGCAAAGTATATTATCTATCACTGAAAAAGCTAAATTTGGACCAGAAATGGCGCTCGTAGAAGGTGTAATTCCTAATAGCATTATAAGCAATGTAAAATATTCAGGTTTTATTGTTAAATATGAAAAATAATTTAACTAAAAATTTTTTTTATAGTTTTATGAAGAGAATTAAATATTTCATCAATTTCAGATTTTTTGATAATGAATTGTGGGCATAAAACAATAGCAGGGCCTAAAGGTCTGCAAATTAAACCATTATCTATTGATAAGTTTGCTACTTTGTCTCCCATATTTAAATGACCTTCAAAAGGTTCTTTTGTTTTTTTATTTTTAACCATTTCTAAAGCAGCCATTAACCCCACTCCTCTCGTTTCACCAATGTTATCATATTCATTAAATTCATTTAATCTATCCATGAAGTAAGGAGAAATATTTTTAACATTATCTAATAATCCTTCATTAATTATTACATCTATTGCTTTTAATGCAATAGCACAACCTACAGGATGTCCTCCAGCTGTAAAACCATGAGGGAATTCTTCTGCTTGCTCAGATACATCAACAAATTTATCCGAAAATTCTTTATTAATTATTACTGCACCCATTGGAAAGTAGCCTGCGGTCAAACATTTAGAAGAAATTATTATATCAGGTTTAATATTATAAGTTTCGCAACCCCATAGTTCACCTGTTCTACCAAATCCACAAATAACTTCATCTGCTATTAAAGGTATTTGATATTTTTTTAAAATAGGTTGAATTAAATCAAAATAATTTTTTGATGGAGGAATAACTCCACCAGCACCTTGTACTGGCTCAGCAACAAAACCTGCAATAGTTTCAGGGTCTTCTTTTAAAATTAAATTTTCTAGATTTCTAGCCATTCTTTTAGAAAACTCATCTTCACTTTCATTTTCTAATCCAAATTTCCAAAAATGAGGACAATCTGCATGAATAAATTCCTTTAAAGGTAGTCCAAACTCTTTGTTATAGGGTTTGCCAGTCATTGATGAAGCACCCAGAGTTACGCCATGATAACCATTTATACGTGTTATAATTTTTCTTTTATTTGACTTACCAATTCTGGAATTAAACATCCAAAGCATTTTAACCATTGTATCATTTGCTTCTGATCCAGAATTGCAAAAAAAGACTCTGCCTTGATTAAATGGTGATACCTCTATTAATTTCTCTGAAAGTTCTAATGTTTCTTCAGATAAACGACCAAAAAGAGAATGATAACCAGCAAACTTTTCATATTGATTTTTTGCAACTTCAATTAATCCAGGATGATCAAAACCTGCACATGCATTCCATAATCCAGAATTTGCATCTATATACTTGTTGCCATTTGTATCAAAGACATGAATTCCTTTTCCATAAGAAATAACAAGAGGGCCTCTTTCATTTAATGACTTTAAATCTGTAAATCCATATAAATGATTAGAAATATTATTTCGTAACATAACATTTAAATATTTTTTTTTACTATGAAAAGCAAGATCTTATTTTCAACTGGGGTATTTGGTATTTTATTGATGATGGCCGGCCAACTATCTTTTGCGGTAAACGATACTTTTGTCAAACTGGCGGTAAAAAATATAGAAGTTAATAGCTCAATTTTTTCTGTAATTTTTACAAGAGGATCAATTACAACATTATTATTAGGATTATATTTAATTATTATAGAGAAAAAAAATTTGATAAATATATTATTTGTTAGAAAGTTTCATATCAGAGGTTTATATGAAGTTTTAACTGCATTATTTTTTTTTATTGCTTTAATTTTTTTACCTATATCGGAGGTATATACATTACTTATGACTAATCCATTTTTTGTAACGATATTTGCCTTTATTTTTTTAAAAGAAAAAGTTGGAATTAGAAGATGGTTAGCTGTACTAATTGGTTTTATAGGTGTTGTAGTTGTTATTAATCCTCATAATTTAGATTTTAACTATTTATTTTTACTACCAATTATTTCAGCAATATTTTTAACAATTAGAGACATTTCAACAAAAAATCTTGCGACTAAATCAAATAATGTAGAAATTACATTTGTTACAGCATTCTTAATTACAATATTTGCAGGATTAGCATCATTATTTTTTGGGTACCATGTTACAATAGATGAAACGCCCCACATCTTAATCTCAAGTATTTTTGTTTTATTTGGATATTTATTTTCAGTCATGACAGTATATTATGCACCATTATCCTTAACAGCTTCAGCAAGATATAGTGTAATTATATTTGGAATAATTTTTGGATATTTTATTTTAAATGAAGTCCCAAGTTCAAATATGATTATTGGCGCAATAATTATTACATTAAGTGGTTTGTTTGTAATAAAAAGAGAAAAAGAAGTTGGAAAGATTGATTAATTATTTTAAATCTCTGCAGAAATTATAAACTTCTTCTGCATGACCTTTAACTTTTACTTTATTCCACTGATTTAAAATTTTACAATTATTATCAATTATAAAGGTTGAACGATCAATTCCAAAATATTTTCTACCATACATTGATTTTTCAATCCAAATACCTAATTTTTCACAATTCTTTCCTTCATCTGATCCTAGTGGATATTTTAATTTATACTTTTCTAAAAATTTTCTATTTCTCTCAACTGGATCTTTTGAAGCTCCAATTATTTCAAAGCCTAGTTTTTTAAATTTATTAAAAAACTTTTGAAAATCAGCAACTTCAACAGAACATCCTCCAGTTAAAGCTTTTGGATAAAAAAAAAGAACAGTTGGTGATTTAATTTTTAAACTATCAAATTCTTTATTATTTGTTAAATTTAATTTAATTTTTGGAATTTTTTTCATGTTAAACAGCTATTTTCAAACCATATCCAGTTTTTTTAATTCTTGTTTTAAAATAATTTTTATTAAATTTATTTAACGTTGGTTTTGTATTAATTTGATTTTCAACTTTAATACCAGCTTTTTTAATTGAACTAATTTTATTTTTATTATTAGTTATTAAATTAACTTTCTGAATTTTTAATAATTTAAGTATTTGTGCAGCAATTTTAAAATCTCTTTCATCATCTAAAAAACCAATATTATGATCTGCATCAATAGTATCCATTCCTTTTGATTGTAATGAATATGCTCTCATTTTATTTGCTAATCCTATTCCTCTGCCTTCTTGTTCTAAGTATAAAATAATACCTCCATTATTTCTAGACATATAACTTATTGATTGATTTAATTGCTCACCACAATCACATTTCAATGAATGAAAAATATCACCGGTAAAACATGCTGAATGAATTCTTAGATTAACACATTGTTTTTTTATTTTATTTGGGTTAACTATTATAGCGACATGTTTTTCTGAACCAATATATGATTTAAAAATTTTAAAATTTGAATTTTGATTTTTTGGCAAAGGGACTTTAGCACTTGATACTAATTTTATACTTTTAGAAATTAATTCATTTTGATTTACTAAATCTTTATAATTAAACAATAAAACTCCATTTTTAAAAGCAAAATCATTAATATTTTCATTATATTTATTAGATATTTTTTTAAAGATTAAAGAAGGGATCATTTTAGCATTTTTAGAAAGATCAATACAAACATCATGGAATTTTTTTGATTTAAATTTTTTAATTTTACTAAATTTAATAGTTTTGTTTTTACTAAGGGGATTAACAAACAAATTTACAATATTGTTAATATCAGTTTTGTGATTAATCTCAAAAAAAATGTTATTTTTAATATTTTTATTGAAGATTGAGTAAGCCTTTTGCTTAGTTACCAAAAGATATTTTTTATCAATTAAATACTTGTTAAATTGATTAAAAATAGATGAATGAGAATGTTCTATATTAAAAAACATCCAATTTTCCTCATTATTTTGAATTATCAGAGGTCTTCCAGTTCTTAACTCATTTATAGCTCTATCTATAATTGTACCAGCATTAGATTTGAAACTCATGAAAAGTTTATATAGATAGAAAATAGAGAAAAACAAATGATAACTTCACAAAATATTGGTAAATTGCTTGAAAATATCAAAAATTCAAAGAAAACAGAAAGTTTGTTTTTTCAAATAACTAAATCTGTAATTAAAAAAACAACAAAAAATAAAAGATATAATTTTTCCTTAATTAAAAACAATATAGAAACAGATTTTAAATTAAGTCTTTTATACAAATCAATTCTTGATATTTTGATACCGATTATAAGAGAAAAAAAGAAATTGACTATTGCACAATTAGGTCAAAGTATTGATGGGAGAATTGCACTAAATAATGGAAATTCTCATTACATTAATCATAAAAAAGGAATACACTATTTGCATTGTTTAAGAAGTATTAGTGATGCAATTATAGTAGGCTCAAACACGATAAAAAAAGATAACCCTCAGTTAACAACAAGAAAAATCAAAGGTAGTAATCCAAGACGAATAATTATAGATGGAAGCTTATCTTTAACAAATAAATATAAAATATTCAATGATGGTTACGAAAATATAATATTTACAAAAAGTAAAAAAAATAAAATACTTAATAATTCAACAATTATAAGACTTGATAAAAATGATTTTACAAAAAAAATAATATATCAGATAAATAAACTTGGATATAAATATGTACTTATTGAAGGAGGATCAAAAACAATTTCAGAATTTATAAATAATAAATACATAGACTTACTTCAATTTATAATAGCACCAATTGTTATTGGTTCAGGCATTAATTCTTTAAACTTAAAAGAGATTAAAAGTCTTAATAAAGCATTAAGACCTAAATTTTCCTACAATATTTTAGAAAAAGAACTTGTCGTGAATTTATTTCTTAATCGCTAAAAAATCAGTATTTTGCAAAATTAATCTTGAATTTTTTTCTTTAATACAATTGTATCTAAACTGTAACCAAGATGAGTAATCTACTTTATTTTTTACAATAACTTTTTTACAAAAATATAAAAAATATTTTTGAAATTGATAATTTTTTACTACATCCCATTTTGAATTCATTAAATAAGTATTATGTGTTTTTTTGAATACATTATTAATCAATTTACTACAATCTGGGCCAATAGCTTTATTACCTATACCCTTATCAGTTTTTTGATCTTTGTTAAAAAAATTAACGATTTTTTATCATATTTATGTTTTGGAAAAAATTTAAAGTCTCCATTATAATTTAAAGCAAATAATACTATTTCTGTTTTAGTATTAAATTTATGAAATTTATAAAACCAGCTCCGGGGTAATATATCTAAAAAAGCAGAACCAGTAACTATATCAAATGTTTTAAATTTGATTCTATCTAAATCTTCAATAACATCAAAAATCTGAAATTTAGTTTTAATAATTTTATTAGATAAATTTATATTCTTTTTAAAATAATTCATTGAATTTGAAGAAATATCGGTAAAAACCCAATTTTGTTTAAATTTTATTTTGGGTTTTAAATAATTAAAATTAGAGCCAGCTCCTGTACCT